>NZ_JBGUAW010000016.1 GCF_041821045.1 Thiohalorhabdus sp. Cl-TMA
TCGCCCCAGCCTTCCACGCCCAGGGTCCAGATGTAGACATAGTCCTCCTGGCCGGCGATCTTCGGCATGTACGGCGATTGGCAGGTCTCGTCCGCCGATACCGGGGAAAACCAGGCGCCGGCCGCCAGGGCGGCCAGGGACGAGCCCAGAATCCCCAGGGTACGTTTGCCTTGCTTTCGTGTGCTCACATCTACCTCCTTGGTCCGCAGCGCGGTGCTGGACGCTTGATGAATGGCCCGCCCCGGTGGCGTTGGTTCACGCTCGCCCGGTCGCATCGTTTCCCAACGACTGTTGGGGCGACCAATGCAAGGTGTCGGCGCTGAACCGGCGCGGGCCCGATTCCCCTTCCGACGAATCATGGGTTTATCGAAAAAGGCCCATGCTTGAATGACTGCCGTGCAGCCATTCCGTCTCCGGAATAGCAACCGGTGTGCCAATACAAGAATCAATTGTTTTTGCTGAAAAATACTGGACTGCGTCCAAGGAAAGCCGGCTGACTCTGCCATTGTGTCATGCCACTTTGGCCGGTTGTCCGAAAGGGGAAAGGCTGTGTTCTCTAAACGACTGTTGCGCCTTCCTTTCTCTTGGTGGGGGAGGGGCCTGGGAAGTGGGGCTGCCGGGGAAAGGGGAGGCCGGAAAAGACGCTACGGGGTTAGAGCGGAGATGGAGCCTCCGGACTGTGGAGTCATCATGCCCGCCAAGTCGCCGCCGGAGACCACTCCCCCAGTAGCTGGCGGGCGGTAGGCGACCCGCTGACCCGGGGGGGGCGTCGCCATGCCTCCAGGTGGATGGAAGCGCGGAATCGGCGGCCGGCGATATGACAGCCTGACATGCCAGGATGGCAGCCCGGTTGCGGAGTAAACCCTTCTGTGAATGAGGTAGTTGCGATTTCAGGGCTCTGGTCGGTGGCACATGGCTTGCTTCCATTCCGGGCATCGACAATTGTGCGCGGGCCGGGCGGCAGCGACCCGGTTCCCCTCAGGAGGCCACCCCATGTCCACGGGTACCAACCCGCAACGCAACCGTTTCCGCGACGAGCCGCTCCGCCGGCTCGTCACCCACTTGCTGCAGAACCCCGATGCAGCCCATACGGAGTACCATGCCCGGACCGAGCTCCTGGAGGGGCTGCAATGCGCCATCAATATCCGGGATTTCGGCCCCGTCCCCGTGGACGAGCCGGCGGCGCTCGGTGGGGCGGACAGCGCGCCCAGCCCCGCCGAGCTGATCCTGGGCGCGCTGGGCACCTGTCAGGAAGTCATGTACGCCACCTACGCCGCCCTGCTCGACATCCCGCTCGAGGCGGTCTCCGTGGAGGTGCACGGCACCCTGAACCTGCAGGGCCTGTTCGCCCTGGACGAATCGGTGCATCCGGGCTACGAGCACATCCGATTCGAGACCGCCATCCGCAGCCCCGCCGATCCGGAGAGCATCCGGCAGCTCTCCCGGCTGGTGGAGGCCCACTGCCCGGTGGTGGATACCCTCGTCCGCGGGGTTTCCGTGGCCGGCCAGGTGTACCTGAACGGGGATCTGGCGGTGGAAGGCTAATACCCGTGTGCAGTGCATCCGCGAACCGAGGGTAAGGAAGATTGCGTGGTGCGCCTTTAAATGCCCGTAAACAGCAGGTCGAGCGCTCCGATGATCGCATCCCGTTCCTCCGCAAGAGACTGAATCTCCACGCCAAGATGTGCTCGGGAGATGCCGGCCAGCTCGGCCACGGAGAGCACCACGCGATGGCCCTCTACGTGAAAGACGGGATTTAGTCCCTGCGCTGGCCTGCCGAAACGTTCCTCCAGCACCAATGGGGCGACCACTACGGTTGCGAGATCTTCCAGAAGGTCGCTTTGCAGGGTGAGCAGGTAGGGGGCCCAGACTGCGGAATCGGGGGTGGAATTCCGGTGTACGGCGAATTGGGACATCAGAAGCGCCGCACCCGGTCCCCGAAGCTGCCCTGCTCGGCGATGCGCTCATTATAGTCGGCGAGCGCCTCTTGGTTCTCCGCCAGCCAAGCCTGTCTCCGGGCTTCGCGCACGGCTTCGGTTAGGCGTTCCTCCAACAGCCGGGAGAGGTTCAGGTCGAGGGCCCGCGCCTGGGCGAGCAGATCGGCGTTGATGCTCAGATTGGTGGCCTTGCGCGGGGCGTCGGGATTGAAAAGCTTAGTGGGCATGGGAAGACTCCTTTATTCATGCCCATAGATTATGCGCATGAATAATGGGGAATCAAATCCAGCGTGATGGTCCGCAAGCGCCACCTGCTTGTGTGGGGTTAGAGTCGGGGGCGCCCGTACAGGCAAAAGGTGGGCAGGTGGCCCGGGGCTAGCCAGCGGTGTGGTTCAGGAGCTTGCGCAGGTCGGTGGTGAGGGTGTCCACGGAATCCGGTTGCTTGCCGGAGAGCCGGGCCATGAGCCGGGCCTCACCCTGCGGGCCGAAGATGTAGACCTGGCCGGAGTGGTCCACCTCGTACTCCTGGTCTTCGGGGCCTTCCCTGTGGCGGTTCACGTAGAGGTGATAGCGCTCCTTGAGGGCCTCGAAGCCGGATCCCTTGCCGCGCAGGCCCACGAGCTGCGGCATGTCGAAGCCGTCCACGTAGCTGCGGATTGCCTCGGGCGTGTCCCGCCGGGGGTCCACCGATACGAAAAGCACCCTGACGCGCTGCGCATTCTCCGCATCCAGATTGCCCACGGCCCGGCGGATGCGGCTCAGGGTCATGGGGCAGACATCCGGGCAATGGGTATAGCCGAAGAACATCAGCACCGTCTTGCCCTGGAAGTCCTGCGCCGTGCGGGTCTCGCCCCGGGCGTCCGGAAGCCGGAACTGCAGGTCCGGCATCTTGCCGTCGATTTCGGAGAGCGCATATTCGGGCGCGCTGTCGCCGTTGCAGCCGGTCAGGGCCAGTAGCAGGCCCAGTAGGGAGGCGAGAAGCCAGGCGGGGAGGTGCTTGCGGGCTGCGCTCATTCCGGTCCCTGCGCGTACGGAGGTCGAACGATAAAACGGGCCGTGCGTTCCTTCCCGTCCGCAAAGCGGAGGCGGATGGGGATTCGGTCATCGATTTCCACCGGCTTCCGCTGTTCCATGAGCATGAGGTGGTACCCGCCGGGGGCGAACGCCACCTGGCCGCCGGCGGGCACGTTCACCCGCTCCACGTGCGCCATGCCCGAGTCGGTGGTGCGGTGGAGGCCGATCCGCCCGTAGGCGGGGGATTCGGCGGCCACCAGGCGAACGGCGCCGTCCGTGCCGTTGCGCAGCCGGAAGTAGCCGGCCGAGGGGGCTCCGCCGGGGATGTTCCGGATCCAGGCCTCCGAAATCTCGATTTCGCCCGCGTGAGCGGGGGCGATGGCCGCGAGCGCGACCAGCATCAGGCCCGCTATCCCTATTGACCGGGGCATGGGGCCCTCCGTTCCGTGCCGTGTGTCCGTGCAGCCTAGCATAGGGTGGAGGTCGATCCGGAGAGCGGACAGTATGTGGCCTGCGTTGCGAGCCTAATGCCGGAAGATGGAGTTATGCAGTATCTGTGGATGCCGCACGTTCCTCTCCCTTGTCGTGAGCAGGAACCGGGCAGGGGGCCATGTTGCGGAAACGCGGAACGCTAACCTCCGCCTATGCCGACCAGATGCAGCCTGGCAGGGCATAAGGCAGGCCTAATTTGTCGCCGAAGATCGCCACCACGTTATTCGCAGTAGCGAAGCGATCCAGCCACAAAGCTAACTTCTCCAGGGAAGCATTCTCCATCCGGTTCTGATAGGCCTTTCTGGCTTCGGAGCCGAATTTGCGCTCGATTTGTGGCTCCTGGCTAGCGGAACAGTTCCTCCACGGTCTCCGCCGTCAGGATCCGGTCCGACCACGCAAGCAGGGTTTCGGTATCGGCCTGCTCGATTCGCCCCTGGTGGGCCGCCGCAGCCTGGGGCCCAAACTTGTGCTTGATCATGCGCAGCAGAAGGGTGGCCTCCCCTTCCCGCCGGCCTTCCTGCCGGCCTTCCTGCCGACCTTCCTTCTTTCCTCGCTCCACCCATTCATCCGCTACCGTCATAATCAGCTCCTTCGCCCGTTCCGGCCGGGTGATTTCCAAGGCCCGGTAGACCGCCGGTTCGGTGGTGGGGTAGACCCGGGCAATATACCGCAAAAGCGCCTGTTCCAGAGGGTGCCCCTCCGGCAGGTCGCGCAGCAAGCGCGCAACGGCCGCATCATCCAGGTGCTCGACAAATGCCCAGGCCAGGGCCCGCAGCCCGGCCCGCAGCACCGGATCGCTGGACAGCCGGGCATCGCTTTCCTCGGGGCGCAGATGGCGCACCTGGTAGCCGAAGCCCCGCTGCACGGCCAAAAGCTCCGCGTCGGCGTCGATGCAGTCCAGCAAGGACAACGGCACCGACCACTCCGGTTGCCCATGGTAGAGCACCAGCGGAATGATGGGCGGCAACCGCCGGTACCGTTGGGCCCGGCCCTGGCCGTCCTGTTCCGCGAAGCGCTGCCAGATGCGCTGTTGATAGCCCAAAAACTCACGTCTTGCCAGCTGGCCCCGCTTGAGAAACAGGTTCGGGATCTTCAGCACACGTCGGCAACCTCGTTTGTGCTATCATATGTGGGCACATTGGGCTGGGAGGAACGATGATGGCCATCGAAACATTTACCGTTCGCGATCTTCGGGAACGTACCGGTGATCTGACGCAAGATGCTGAAGCCGGCCAGCTCGCGCTTGTGACGAAGCGCGGTCGCCCACTGTTTGTGACTGTCCCATTCACGGAGGAGCTGCTCAGGGAGGGGGTCGGCTTTTCCTTGGCCGTGGAGCTCTACCGGAACGGCATGATAACCGCAGCGCGTGGAGCGCTCCTTGCGGGTATGGATTTGGCGGCGTTTCTTGAAGAGTTGAGCGCACTGGAGGTTCCGGTCGCGGATTATTCCGCCGAGGAGGTGGCGGATGAGCTTGCGGGGTTTGAATGAGTCGAGCGGTCATTGCCGATGCCGGCCCTCTGATCGCGTTGGCAAAGCTTGAGCACCTGGACTTGCCCACCGCTTTGTTCACCGAGGTTTTGGTTCCCACGGCGGTGGCTGAGGAATGTACAAGGCCTACCGAACGGGCGGATGCGTGGGCAATCGGGGCGGCTTTGGACCACGATAGCTCATACCGCCGAGTCGCTTTGGAAGGGTCCCGAAGGCTGAGTGCGATGGGCCGGCTGCTAGATACCGGCGAGGCACAGGCCTTGGTGCTGGCGCTGAATAGTCGCTTGCCGGTGCTGATGGACGAGCGTCGAGGCCGGCTTGAGGCTAGACGGCTTGGGGTTGAGGTTATCGGAACCGGGGCAGTGCTCGTTGCAGCCAAACACAAAGGCTTGGTTAACGAGGTGGGGCCTTTGTTGGATTCGCTAACTCAGAACGGATACCGCTTATCCGAATCTTTGCGCCAAGCGCTCCTGGAAAAGAGCGGCGAACTAAATTGACACCCTCGCCCTGGAGCACAGCTGGCGCCCGGAAGATGTGCAGTCGGTGGGCGACCAACTGAGCGAATGGCTCCAGGCACCGGAACAGCGCAACTTGCGTCGCGCTTTCAGCGTCTGGCTGGGGCGGGTGCTGATCCTGGGTCGGTTTGGCGACCCAGATCTGCCGCCCACCAACCATCATCCTGGCCACGAATTCTCCGGGCGACGCTTATTGGTATAGGGGGGGGGGACCAACCGGCTTACTGGAACAGTTCCTCCACGGTCTCCGCCGTCAGGATCCGGTCCGACCACGCAAGCAGGGTTTCGGTATCGGCCCGCTCGATTCGCCCCTGGTGGGCCGCCGCAGCCTGGGGCCCAAACTTGTGCTCGATCATGCGCAGCAGAAGGGTGGCCTCCCCTTCCTGCCGGCCTTCCTGCCGGCCTTCCTGCCGACCTTCCTGCCGACCTTCCTGCCGACCTTCCTTCTTTCCTCGCTCCACCCATTCATCCGCTACCGTCATAATCAGCTCCTTCGCCCGTTCCGGCCGGGTGATTTCCAAGGCCCGGTAGACCGTCGATTCGGTGGTGGGATACACCCGGGCAATATACCGCAAAAGCGCCTGTTCCAGAGGGTGCCCCTCCGGCAGGTCGCGCAGCAAGCGCGCAACGGCCGCATCATCCAGGTGCTCGACAAATGCCCAGGCCAGGGCCCGCAGCCCGGCCCGCAGCACCGGATCGCTGGACAGCCGGGCATCGCTTTCCTCGGGGCGCAGATGGCGCACCTGGTAGCCGAAGTCCCGCTGCAGGGCTACAAGCTCCGCGTCGGCGTCGATGCAGTCCACCAAGGACAACGGCACCGACCACTCCGGTTGCCCATGGTAGAGCACCAGCGGAATGATGGGCGGCAACCGCCGGTACCGTTGGGCCCGGCCCTGGCCGTCCTGTTCCGCGAAGCGCTGCCAGATGCGCTGTTGATAGCCCAGCAGCTGGATCGGCGTGGCCGGATCGGGCCCCGATTTGTGCTCGATCAGGACGTAGGCGAAGGCGGTGCGTCCGTCCCGGAGCGGCACCTCGAACAGCCGGTCGCTGTGGGTCTCCGCCATGGCGGGGTCGATGAAGCTGCCCGGCAGATGGCGCGGCGGCTCCTCGGTCATGCGTTCCCGCAGCGCCTCGGGCAGATTCTCCCGCAGAAAGACCCCGGCCCGCTCGGGGGCGTCCAGAAGGGCCTTGAGCAGGGCATCGTGCGGATTCGTGGGATCCTGGGCCATGGCGTCACCCGTCAGAAAGAGAGGGAAGCGAGCGGGGTTGCCCCCCTATTTGAGAACATTATTAGAACAAACCTATCATCGCCTCTTTCCTCGAAAAAGCCATGGCCCCGCTACCGGCCTCTGATCGCTCGTCATCGGTCGGGCTTGCTCCGAGGCTTCTTCCGGCACCCCAGTTGCCAATACGCCCAAATGGGCTGACTCTACTTTTGTTCTGATTAGTACCTGCCCCCCTGAGGGTGGACGCCTTAGCCTTCCTCAATGTCCGGCATACTGCTGACGGAGGAGGTCCGCGGCCGGGCGAACCCCACTGGGGTGTACCGCCCCGATCCGGGTCTACCTCCAACTCCCGACCGCCGCTGAAGCCGGCGCCTCCACCTTGCCCTTGGTTCTGGTATTGCACAGTATTACGGTCGGAAGACCTGAAGCTCCAGCCCCTGAATGAAACGGTAATGGCGGTCGTTGGCCGACACCAAAGGCAACCCCGTTTCCAGGGCGGTCGCGGCGATTAGGGCATCGGCCATTTTGAGGGAGTGTGCGAGGAAGTGCTCCTCCATGAGGTAGCAGGCTCGGGCGGAGATGCCCTCCTCGACATGGATCAGGGTCGCTTCCCAGAACCGCAGGGCCCGGTGCAGAGCCCGGAGTTCGCTGGTATCCCGGACACCCTGGACCAGCTCCATCCAGGACACGGCGGAGATGGTGACCACCGGGGTGTTGTCGAGCAGACTGGCGGCCGAGGTGTTGCCGCGCAGGTTCCAGATTAGGACATCGGTATCAACCAGCATCAGGGCAATTCTCGGCCCTGGCGAAGGGCGCGCACCTCGTCATCCACGTCGCCGGATCGGTCCGCCCATAGGCCAAAGGCGGGATTGCGCTCACCGGCGCCTCGCTCCTCTTGCCGCCAGCCCGTCAGCCGGGCGTAGCGTTTGCCGTGCCAGGTAATGACCACCTCTTCGCCGCGGTCCACAGCGGCCAAAAGTTCGCGGGTGTGGAGCCGAAGGTCCTTGGTCGATGCTTCCATGGGGCGCTCCTGTGGTTACAACGAAAAGTGTAACCCTTGGTGGTCCTGTCTGGCCACTGGTTCCTCGCCTTGTGACCAGCCTACCCTTCGTCCGCTTCCGGCACCGGCGGGCTCGTCTTTTGGGCCTCCACGTCCCAGGCCTACGGGTTCCGGGACATGGACTTCTTCAAGCTTCGGATCAAAGCCGTTCACGAAGCTAGGTACGCATTTACTAATCAGAACAAAAGTAGAGTCAGCCCATTTAGATGTATTGGCAACTGGGGTGACGGAAGAAGCCTCGGATCTTGCTGGGCCACTTTTGCAGGGAACGCAAGGCCGACCAGGCCTGCTTTTTCAGTTCCTTCTTGGTGGTGACCGTTCGGCGGCCAATCCGGCCCTTCACATGGCCCCAAACCAGTTCATCGGGGTTCCGGTCCGGGGCATAGGGCGGCAGAAAGAATAACTCGATCTGGTGGTCCAGCTCCGCCAGAACCCGCTGTACCTTCTTGGCCCGGTGGACCGGATGGCCGTCCACCACCAGAAAGATCTTGGCCACGGTCATCCCCGCCAGGCGTTTGAGGAAGGTGCCGAATACGGCGGCGGTCACCGAGCCCTCCTGGGCCATGAACCGCATTTCGCCGGAAGGGCTGATCGCCGAGATCATGTTCACTGAAAAGCGGGCACCGGTGCTCTCCACCACCGGGGTCTGGCCTTTTTCGGCCCAGGTGGTGCCGGTGTGGTAATCCGAGCGAATGCCCGACTCGTCGGCGAAAAAGAGCTTGGCGCCTTCGGCCTTCGCCCGCTTTTGCAGGGCAGGATAGGCCTCGTTCTGCCACTGATCCACCAGCTCAGGCTGGCGCTGGCGAGCCCGGTGAAGCGGGCGCTGCGGGGTGAAGCCCAAGTTCTTCAGGATCCGCCCGACCGACACCTCGGAGAGCCGGACACCGAGCTGCTCACGGATGCGGCTGCGGATCATGGCCCGGGTCCACAGGGCGAAGGGAAACCGGTACTGCTCAGGCCCTTCCTTGCGCAACACCCGGGACAGCCACTGAAGCTGCTCACCGGTCAGCTTGGAGGGCCGCCCCGACTTGGGCCGATTGCGCAGGGCGTCCCAGCCCCTTAGTAAATGCCCCCCAAAGCCCTGCCCCGGAGCCTCGAAGTGCCAGAAGTCCGCCTTTTGCGGAAGGGGCTTTGCACTGGTCCAAGGGCACAAGGGCGGCATAGGCTTCTCCGCGTTTCGTGATGATTGCCGTCTCGCCGCCATAGGCCCGCTCCAAGAGGTCAGGTAGCTGGCGCCGTGCGGCTTCCGATCCGATTTTATGCATAGGTGGCCCTCCTTTCTCCTGTACGTACAGTACAGGCGGGTGCTGGCTGTTCAATAGCCCAATTGCGGCGGATGCGTTTAACCAGGATCGGACTTGTTGTGCGCAAAGGCACGAGGTGCGCTGACCCCATGAGCGGTCATCGCCTTTCCGCAGAGAGATCGGTATCCGCTGCCGGTTAAGGGTTGTGATAAAATTTAGTACTAAATTAAGTACCAGTCAGAGGTAGCTCATGGAATCCACGATTCCAGCCCAAGAGATTAAACGGCGCGGGATATCCGCGGTGGATGAGGCACTTCGGGCCGGTCCCGTACATGTCGTAAGCCGAAACCGGCCCCGTTACGTGATCCTGAGCGAGGAGCAGTATCAGGAACTGGTCCGTGACCGTCGCTCTGTTTCCCGGCTCTGGGACCGTATCCTCTCGGAGACTTCGGAAGAGGGGCGCGAGGCTGCGGATATCCTGGGGCAGGTCAAGGAAGAGCGGGACAGTTGGGAGCGCTAGGGAGCGTATTCCTGGATGCTAGTGCGGTAATCTACCTGTTGGAGGGTGCCCCTGGTGTGCGCAAGGCGGTTACGGAAGTCCTCGCCGATCTGCGCGACCGCCAAGGCGACCCCCAACTGACTGTCTCGGCATTGAGCCTTTTGGAGTGTCGGGTCCGGCCTCTGCGGGAGGGCAACCAGGCGGTTTTGGCCCGCTACGAGGATTTTTTCAGCGACCCCGGACTGCTCCTGGTCCCCCTGGAGCGTGATGTGCTGGATCGGGTGGCGCGACTTCGGGCCGAGCACCCCTTAAAAACGCCGGATGCGATCCAGGCGGCTTCGGCCCTGGAGCTGGGTGCGGGGATCCCTTTTGTGACGGGCGATGGGGATTTCTCAACTATACCCGGTTTGACCCTCTACCAGGTGACGCCACACACATAGGGAAAGGCAGGCAGGATCCACCCGTGGCTGACATTGGAGTTATCCCGTTTCAGTGAAAGGTAACGGTTTCGTTTAAGCCGCTAGTTTGCAGGCCACTTCATAGGCTATTGAGGACTATTGGCCGAGGGCGGAATGGCGTTGTCTCCGTTGGCCGCGAGCGATAAAGCCGCGCTAGAAGGGCATCTCCAGGCGCGCCCAGTAGGAGCGCCCCGGCTCGTTGACCAGCAGCGCCTCGCCGCTGGTGGAATCCCGGCGATTGAGGTGGGTGGCGTAGGTCTTGTCGAGCAGGTTGTCCACGCCGAAGCGGAGGTGGGCCTCCGGCCACAGCCGCACACGCCCGAACAGATGGACCAGCCCGTAGCCGGGCGTCTCCTGCAGGTCCTGGCCGCTTGCCAGGTCCACCCGGTCCTGCTCGGCCACGCCCTGGATCTCGCCGCCGAGCCGGAAGGCCGGGTGGTCGTAGGCCACCCGGAAGGTGCCTTCCAGGGGCGGGATCTGCGGCAGGGAGGTGTTATCGGTGTCGTTCTCGCCGCGGACGTAGGCGCCGGTGAGCCGGGTGATCAGGTGCGCGCCCCAGCGGCGCTCGGCGGTGATCTCCCCGCCCAGGAGGGTGGCGTCCACATTGCGGTAGATGGTGGCGAAATTGCCGTTGGGGTCCTCGGCGCCCCGGTCCACCAGGATGTAGTCGGTCACCCGGTTGTAGTAGGCGCTTACCGTCACCCGGGTCTCACCCGGCGTCCAGCGCAGGTTGAGCTCGCCCTGGTGGTGCCGCTCGGGGTCGATGGCGGGATTGCCCACCCAGTCGCCCATCATGCCGGTGCGCTCCCCGGCGATGAAGCGCTCGGTGGCATCGGCGGTGCGCATGGTGCGGCTCAGGGTGAGGAACAGGGTGAGGTCCTGCCGGAAATCGTGGGCGTAGCGGACCAGGCCGCCCAGGTTGTTCTCGGTCTGCTCGTCGGCGGTGACGCCGTAGTGGCGGGTGTAGAGGTCGTCGGGCGAGGTGCCCGAGGCGGCGGCCTCGTCGGCCCGCCCGGCGTCGGCGGTGACCCGGTCGTAGCGCAGGCCCACGCGCAGCCGGTCGTCGCGGCCGAAGTCGTGATCCACCTGCGTGAAAATCCCCAGCTCCTCCTGGCGGGTATCCGGCCAGAGCAGGGACTGCACCGCGTCCACCGAGGAAGCATTCATCCCCTTGTAGCGGATTGCCTCCCGGTTATCGGACTGGTAATCCAGGCCCACGGTCCAGGCCGTGGCATCCCCGGCGAACACCTCCCCCAGGAGCCGTCCGCCGTAGGTTACGGAATCGGACGGCGTGCGCATGAGCATCATGGGATCGGGACGCAGGGAATAGTTGTCCATGCGGTGGAAGACGTCGTTGTAGTAGGCCTCCACCGTCAGGCCGTCCAGGAACCCCACCGGGGCCTCCCGCTCGAAGCGCAGGCGCCCGGCGTTGTTCTCGGATTCCGGGGAATCCATCATGCCGGCGTAGAGGGTGTCCTCGCCGCGGAAGGCTTCCGCCCCCAGTTCCAGCTTAGTGTGCTCGTCCGGGGTGTAGCCGAGCAGGAGATTGGCGTTGCCGTGGGTGTAGGCCGAGCGCACTTCCCGGCCGTCGCCGTCCTCGTAGTTGCCGGCCTTGCTGTAGCTGCCGATGAGCCGGGCGTAGCCGGTGGGATTGCCGGTTGCGACGTCGGCGTAGACCTCCCGGGCATCGGCGTTGGAGCGGTACCCGCCACCGATCTCGGCGCGGATGCGCTCTTCGGGGCCGAAGCGCGGGGTATCGCGCTTGAACAGCACCGTTCCGCCGCTGCCCCCGCCGCCATGCAGGACCGTCTGGGTGCCCTTGATGACCGAGACCTCGTCGTAGGTCTCCGGCGCCGCGTAGGTGGTCGGGGGATCCATGCGATTGGGGCAGCCGCCGTGCACGTAGCCGCCGTCGAGCAGCACGTTGAGCTGCGTGGCGTCCTGGCCGCGAATCACAGGGTCGATTCCCGCCCCGCCGAGCCGGCTGCCCGTGACACCCGACACGCCGCGCAGTGCCTCGCCCCCATCGGCGGCGGGAGCCTCGGTCAGCGCTTCGGCCGGGACCGACTCCATGGAGGGCGGGTCGATGACCGTGCCCTCCACCAGGACCGGCGCCAGGGCGGTTTCCTGGGCCAGGGCGGGCTGGGCGGCCAGAGTGGTCAGGATGGCGGTTGCAAGGCCCCGTTTGGACAAGGTGGTTCTCCCGGTGAAGTGGCAGGAATGCATCACCGCAGGAGGCAAGGGCCGTGCCTTTTGTGGAAAACGTTTTAAATCATAGGCTTATACAGAAAGTGCGGGGGAGGGGGTGTGGCAAATGCCGCAGTTCCTGCGGCAGGTGACGGAATGGCAGGAGGAAAGTGGCAGATTGCTGCCTGGCTCTCGCGACCAGAGGCCGTTCCCACGAAAACCTTTACTGGCTATCCGGTTAACTCAGCATAGGTGATGGTTTCGGCGTTTACGCAGGCGTTGAGGAGCCGAAACGGCAGTTCATCCTCTTTCCATCGCCGGTTGAACCGGTAGGTGAACTCACTAAGGTAGCGTGTCAGGTGCTTGTGGCTGACCCCATGGAACGTGCCCAGGACGGTCCGCTTGGCCAGGGAAATGGCCAGATGGACCCAAGGCAGGCGTTCGCTGGCCTGCTTGGGCGGCGTGGCCGCACCATCATGGGCGTAGCCTTCCGCCGCCAGGGTCGCGAAGTTGCGGCCACCGTCCGTGCGAACGGCCTGCTCCTTGGCGACATGGGCCTTCACCGCCTTTTCCGTGGTCTCGGCCGTGAAGTCCTCGATCGGCGCCATCGCCACAAAGCCCGGGCGCTTGCCCCGATCCTCAGCCATCACCAGCACCGTCGTCTTGTTCGCTGCGCCCCGACCGCGTGTTCCCGGCCGGGGCCCGCCAAAAAACGCTTCATCGGCCTCGATCAGCCCCTGAAGTTGGTAGCGCCGGTCCCGGTCCGCCATGGCCTTGCGCAGCTTTTGAAGCATCAGCCAGGCCGTCTCGTAGCGAAGCTCCAGCTCCTTGGAAAGGCGGCGGGCGGAGATGCCGCCCTTGTCCCGGCTCATGAGGTAGATGGCCCAGAACCACTTAACCAGCGGCGTCCGGGTCCGGTGGAACACGGTGCCGTTGGTCAGCGAGACCTGGTGCCCGCACCGGGCGCATTGCCGCCAGCGAGGCCGGGTTTCCAAGGCGTAGGCCCGATCGAATTCGCAGCGCGGACAAACAAAGCCGTCGGGCCAGCGCATCCGCTCCAGCGCCTTGGCGCAAGCTTCCTCAGTGGCAAACCGCTGGCTGAACTCGAAAAAGCTGATCGACGGATAGCCCATGACCATAACCCTCGCCATGATGAGAACAAACCAAGAACATCATGGTAGGGCTGACTGAGTCAACCGGATAGGCAGTAAACCTTTCGTTGGATTCCCGGTTGGTATGGTGGCTTGGCCATCTGAGAGCCAGCCAGGCCAGCGACCCCATGCCGATGGCGATTCTTCTCCAAATAATAAAAGGAGGGATCTTATTCCGACCCGGTCCTGTTTATCCTGCTCATTCGTCTGGTGCCTTGCGAAAGCGATTCCAGGCCCGACGAAGATCAAGCGACAGGGAGCCTGTGCTATCCCTCAATTCCATACGCGTCACGCAACGGATCACGCGTACAGTAGCCTGCCTTTTGGTTCCGGAACCGGCCGGCCAAGCTCACGGGCAGTTGCTATCCATTCCTCGATAATCTGCCGGGCATTGCCCACCGCCTCTTCGTACGATTCTCCGTCAGCCATGCAACCGGGAAGCTCCGGAACCTCCACGAGAAAGGCCTGATCCTCTTCACTCCAGTAGATAATCAGCTCGTATCTAATCGACATGGGTTTCTCCCAGCCTGTATTTAACCAATAGGTTCCGCACCTGTTTGACCTGATACGGCTTGGCCTTGCTTCCTCGGGGCTGCAAGTTGACGATTTCCTCCACATCACTGCGTGTAAAAATGTGGTGGTCTCCTTTTATGCGTTCCTCGAAACCCAACCGGCGCAATAAAGTTCGCAAATCGGCGAAGTCCACATTGGCATCCGCCCCGCCCGCCAGGATCTTCTGCCTTAGCTTGGCGTATTTTCCCACCTATCTCACCTTATCGCCGTTTGCCAGGTAACCCCAAGATCCTGCTAGTAACATCAGCTCTCCACGTATTCCCGATTCAATCGCACCTTGCTGGAGAAGATCACCTTCTGATTGTACCGCTCCGGGTCCTCCACATCGGCTAGCGGCATATACTCATCCTGGTAGAACTGAGGCCGGGACCCACGACAGCAGCTGCGCAACACGCCCGCAGGGCCCGGAGCGAGCTGGCGCTCAGCCGGAGCGCCAGCTCGGGCTCTATCTCCGGTGGGCACGTTTTCAGGAGGACCGCCAGCTATATCGCGGTCAGACTTTGTCCTCCTCGCCGATCTCCCAGCTCTCGACCTGCACCTCTATAATCTCGCCGGTGACGGCGTTCACCTCGACCTTGAACTCGGTGCCTTCCTCGTCAACGATGTCCAGCTCGTAGGAGGGGGTGCCATTGCTTTCGATCTCGTACTCCAGCTCCTCGATCTCGCCGGGGTACAGGTCGGTGGCCGTCTTGCGGGCCTGGGATTCGGAGATCTTCGCCTTGGAGGCGAAAAGCTCGTCATCCGGGCTTTTTACCTCCTGCTCCATCTCGATGATGGTGCCCTTTTTCGCATGGCACTCGAACTCCCATGCCCGGCCGTTGCGGCCCTGAATCTCCACCTCATAGGCGTGGACCCCCTCATCGGTAAGATGGAGATACTCCACTTTGGTGAAGTCGCCGGGCTTCACCTTGTTTGACGCCTTCAGGCAGGCCTCGAGCTGGCCGCCGTGAGCGCCCTTGTGGTGGCCACCGCCAGCCCAGGCCGTGGTAGATATGCAAAAGGTTGCCGACAGTAAGACCGATAGCAGGACCGTACTTTTTCGCATGATCGCCCTCGAGAATAGCCGATTGCCGTGGGTTGGTTTGCAAGGCTCTGAAATTTAATAAAATTCAAAACCTTATTGACACTATAACGCCTTTTCGCGCGCCCACAAGTCGTAACGGCAAGCGCAAGAGGGAAGCTCGCGGGACTCAGCGCGAAAATCGGAAGGGACCTTCTGCTTGGATCCGATTATCGGAGCCACGGAGGTTCTGCGTAGCCATTGGCGGCCTGGGAACCAATGAGTGGGGGAGTCTGGAGTCGGGGATGGTTACAGTCGGCGTGCGTTTCGGATTCCGGCCTCAAAGCTGGGTGCAGCGGGAAGGTGGGGCTGGGCCGGAAATCGGGCGAAGCGGCCGCGAGGGGTGGAATTTTCGGGTGCCGAGCGGGATATCCCAGACCTCTGCGCGGCAAGGCAAATCCGGATGAAATGGCAGCAGGGAGGTGGCGGATTGCTGCCTGGCTGTCGCGGCCGGGGGCCGCTCCTACAGGAACCTGATCAAACCAGCCATGGTGGATAGGGGATTGGGGGAGCGGCCTCCGGCCGCGACGTCGTCCTCCGAAAAGTTAGAGGGCCAGAAGAGTCGCCGTAAAGGAGCGGACTACGGCTTCGGGGACTGGGTCCGGAAGGCGATGCGCTCCACGCCGGCTCCGCGGACCCGGGACAGCAGCTGCGCCATGCGCCCGTAGGGCACGGAGCGGTCGGCGCTCAGCCGGAGCACCAGCTTGGGCTCTTCCTTCAGGCGCGCTTTCAGGAGGCCGGGAAGCTCCTGGCTCGATACCGGGCGATTATCCAGATGGAGATCGCCGCCGGCGGAAACGCTGAGGTCGGCCACCACCGGCTCCGCCGAGGGCGGGGCCTCCGCCTTGGGCAGGTCCACGCGCAGGGCCTGGGCGAACATGGGCGCCAGGATGATGAAGATCACCAGCAGCACCAGCATCACGTCCACTAGAGGCGTGACGTTGATGTCGGAGATGGGGTCGTCGGCGTCGCCGGCGTGCTGTCCGAAGGCCATGGCCGTTCCTGCTGTCGAAAATGGCGCTAAAAGGGACTGGTTTGTAGCGTGTTACCGGGATGTGGGGGTCTACTCCACATCCAATTGATCCGGAAGCTCGGATTCGGGTAGATGCGTTTCCCGATAGGCGATCCGGAGCGTCCAAAGGAAGCGGTCCATGGGCAGCAGTGTTTCAGTGCTCACACCGCTACTCCGGTTCGCCGGGCTTCCCGATGAATGGGTAACTGTTCGGTGGCGGGGTCCAGCACCAGAACATCGATGGGCTGGTCCCCGAGGCGCTGCTGGAGCTTGGCTTCGTAAGACAGCGTTTCCCTGTGCTTCTCGGGAATGGCTTCCGTGGATTCCACCAGCAAATCCAGGTCCCCGCCCCGCGCTTGGTCGTCCGCCCGAGAGCCAAAGACACGCACGATGATCCCGGTACCGAATACCTCTCGGGCGGTCTGGCGGATAATGTTGTGGTCGCGTCGGGTTAAGCGCATGCCGATCCTGTTGGTATCCATGCCGAATAGGGAATGGGCAGAAGCATTTTACGCTTGTTGCTCTTGTGCGAGCACCCGGTCCATGATCCGCTCGGCATTGGCGGCCACGGTGGCCATGATGCGATTCTGCCACCGTACCAGGAGGTTGTAGCCGATAACCGCCGGGATGGCGGTGAACAGCCCGGCGGCGGTGGCCACCAGCGCCTCGCCTACGGGCCCGGCAACGGCCTCGATGGTCAGGGCCTCCACGGCGCCCAAGGTCTGCAGGGCGCCCATAATGCCCCAGACGGTGCCGAACAGGCCGATGAAGGGTGCGGAGTTGCCGATGGTGGCCAGGAAGGTGAGGTTGTTGCCCAGCTGCAGGCGCTGCTCGCCCAGCCACCGTTCCAGGTGCGCGGCCATGGTGGCGCGCTCCCGCACCGGTACCGTGGTCCGCTGGTGGATCTTCATGGCGGAGGCCAGCAGGTTCCGGGTGGGCAGATGCACGCGAAGCTCGTTCAGAAGCGCGTGGTTGGTGCGCTCGCTGTCCAGCAGGGTAGTGGCCGCTTGCTCCGCCCGCAGGATGCCGGCGTATCGGCCGAACTTGGCCAGGATCACAGTCCAGCTGAGTATCGAGAGCGTGACCAGGACCAGGAATACCGCCCGGATCACCCAGCCGGATTCCGCCCACCATCCCGTCCAGATGCTTTCCGCCAAGATGCCATCCTCTCCTTAGTCGGTGACGCGGCCCGAAAGGCCGGTCCGGTTTCCAGATGCCTGCCGTGGGAGCGGCCTCCGGCCGCGACTGTTTATCCCGTCTCCCGTCCAGCCCTGCTGGTCCTTATCCGCTCGATAGCCGGAATCGGACCGGGACCTTGACGGTGCCCTCGACCGGCTGTCCCCCGCGGGTGGCGGGCTCGAATCGCCAGTCCCGCACGGCCTCCTTGGCCGTGCGATCCAGAATCGCGTGCCCCGAGCTCTCGGCGACGCTGACCTCCAGAGGCTCGCCCTTGGGACTGACGCGGACGCGCAGCTGAACCGTTCCTTCCAGGGCCCGCCGTCGTGCCCGCAAGGGGTAGCTGGGCGGGGGGTTGTCCCGGTATTCGGAGTTGGCGCTGGGCGCCTGGTACTGCCCTCCGGAGCCGGATTGGTCGCTCGCCTTATCCGGCTGGGGCTGCCGTTTCGCCGTGGTTTCGGTCGGCTCGTCCGTTTGCCGGGAAGGCTTTTCCTCCGGTTGGGATTTCTCCTCCGGCGTCGGTTCAGGCTCGGGCTTCGGGTCGGGCTCCGGCTTTGGTTTCGGATCCGGTTTTGGCTTGGGTTTGGGATCCGGCTCGGGCTCCGGTTTTTCCGGTTCGGTTTGGGCTACCCGGGGCTCCGGGGGCTTCTGCGGCGCCACCTTGCGCTTCAGGGGCGCCTCCGCGGTCTTGGTCCGGGGCGGCGTCTCCTCCGGCTTCGGAAGCGCCGCATCCGGATCCGTCTTTTGGGGCTCTGGCTGGGGGGCCGGCTCCGTTTCCCGCGGTTCCGGTGGCGGCTCGGGGGCTTCCCGTTCGGCGGTTTCGGGCTCGGGTTCTTGCGCCTCGGGGGTGGGCTCCTTTTCAGCGGGCTTCGGGGGCTTGGTCTTGCCCGGAAGATTGACCACCTCGAAGCCTTCCGGTCCCGAGTGGAGCTGCGGCGGCTGTCCGGGCAGGCCCACGAGTCCGGCCGCCAGGGCCACGTGCAGGGCCACGGCCCAGACGAAGGCCACCAGCGCGGGCAGGTAGCGTCGACCCGGTCGCGGCTGTAGGGGCTCGGGTGGTGGGCTGTCCATGGAAGAAACCTGGCCTCCCGGTGGGGAGGGCGTCCGAAAATCCCAAAACGGGAGTCCGCCGGAGACGGCCCCGCTTTGAACGGCAGATTACCCGCGAAGGCGCGCAAGGCCCGGCCGGTCGGCCAGCTCGGTCCGCAAGCCGGTCCCGGCCCGATAACAACCCCGCAAAAAGTGGTAGGAAGTCTATCAGATACCTTCGCGATTCAGGCTACCGTTCCGCTTGGTTCGAGGGGCGCCCGACCCCAAAGTTCCGGGTCCTGCCCCGGAGGATCCGCTTCTCGGATCACTCCTCGTCGCCCTTCCCGTGGCTGACGAGCGTGCTCCGGTTTTCGGCTTGCGAGCTCGGGTATTGCCCCATGACCAGCAGGCCGCCGGTGGCCTGCTCGAGGGCGGTTCCGGCCGCCACCAGCTCCTGCAGGGCTTCAATGTGCTCCTGCCGGACGGTCATGAGGTTATCGAGGGTGGCGGTGATGTCGCCCGGTCCCATGGAGCCGGCCCGGAAACGCCGCAGGGCTTGGTCCAGGCTCTCCGCGGCCTTGCGGTAGGTCCGCTCCCGCAGGATGTCCACCAGCTGCCGGGCGGCGCGGTAATCGGTGATGGCCTCGTGCACCTGACGACGGATGGTGAGCCGCAGGGCCTCCTGGGAAACCTCCGCCTGGGTGACCTGTTCCGCTGCGGCCTGGCGAGAGCCGCGCTGAAAGCGTCGCAGGGAGAAGGGAAAGGAGACCCCGAGCCGGGATTGCCGGTCCCCGGACTCCACGCTGTAGGCCCAGTAGATGGTGGGGTTGGGGATGCGCCGGCGCCGGGCCAGCTTCAGGTCCTCGCGCTCCGCGACCACCTCCTGGGCCACCTCGGCGAGGTCCTGGCGCCGCCGCAGGGCCGCCTTCATCAGGGTCTCCCGCTCGGGAAGCTGCAGGGGCGGCGCCGCCAGCCGGCCGCGAATTTCCAGGTTGACGTCCGGGGGCAGGGCAAGCTGTTCGAGGAGCGCCAGACGGGCATGCTCCTGGCGCCGCTTCATGCGCACCAGGGCGGCCTGCACCCGGTGGGCGGCGACGTCCACGGCATTCCGGGCCATGGGGGAGAGCTCCTCCGGACCCCGGAGCAGGGCGGAGCGGAAATCCCGCGTGCGCCGCACCGTCCGCTGCACCATGCGCACCGCTTCCTGGGCCACCAAGGCTTGCAGGAACGCCTGGCGAGTCCGGGCGGTGACCAGGGCGTGCGTATAGGCCTGATGCCGCTCGGCGCCGCGGACTCGCGCCCGCGCCGCCGAGGCCAGGAACTGGCCCTGCCCGGCGATCCAGAGCGGTTGGCCCAGACGGACACTGATATCCGATTCTCCGTTATCCACCGTGCTGCGGATATCCCCCTTCACGGCTAGCTCGGCGTCTTCGGGGAACCACCGATCCGCCTGCAGGGCCTTGCCCTTTCGCTCATCCACCTGGGAACGGGCGCGACGGATGGCCGGATGGTGCTCCACGGCCCAGTGGATGGCGGCTTCCAGGCCGAGGGGGCTGGGGGGTTCGGTGGGCTTCGGGTTCTCAGCTACCCGGGGCACGCGGGCACCGGGGGCAGGCAGGTCCTGAGCATGAGCCTGGGCGGCAACCAGAAGGCCCGTACCGAGCAGGCCGAGAAAGGGCAGGAGGATAAAGCGCATGGTTTGCTCGCGGATTCGGTTCGGCGCCTACCCTACCTGTCCAGCGCGGAATCGACATCCCGGGTGACTGTGCAGTCCGCTGGAAATGGCCGAGAAGTTATTGTGGGAGCGGCCTCCGGCCGCGACATCTTGTGGTTCAAGGTTCCGAGTAACCGGAGCAATGACAACTGTCGGATATTGCTCCCCTGGATTCTCAGTCCCACCCGTATGTGCTAGCTTCAGGGCCACCTAGTGGACCAATTCAAGGGAAAAGGGACTGTACATGGCCGACCAGGACACAGCGGAATACCGCCGCCCCCCCGCCGAAGACGAGATCGATCTGGCCGATCTGGTGGGCGTGCTCTACCGGCGCCGATGGTTGATCGTCGGTACCACCCTGGTGGTTTTCCTGGCGGCGGTGGCCTATGCCCTGACCCTGCCGGCCAAATACAACATGGAAAGCTTCCTGAGCATTGGCCAGATGGAGGGCGAGTTTCTGGAGAAGCCGGAAGCCATCCCCGCCAAGATCCGTTCCCTAACCCGGGTCTACCAAGTCAACAATAAAGAGGCTTTCAAAAAGCAGGGTGTTGGAGTCGGGGAGGGTGATATTTCTACCTCCGTTCAGGGTGGGGGAATTATCCGGTTCGCCTTCAATGAAGTGCCGAAATCTCCGCTGTTGACCGAGCTCATGCACTCGGTGAATTCCCAGATCGTCGAGCAGCACAAGGGCCAGATTCAAGGCCGCCAAGCTAGGCTACGGGAGGAGATCAAGGGGCTCAAGGAGCAGCGTGCCCAGTTACAGGAAAGGAAGCAGGCACTCAATGCCCGCCTGGAGCAGGCCACGGAGGAGCAATCCGGGGATGTAACCGTTATTCGCCAGCTGCTCGACTCGGTGCGCATGAACCTGAACGACCTGGGCGGTCGGCTCTCGGAGGCCCAGGCCAATCTCGCGGCCATCTCCCCAACGGAGGTGGTGATGGAGCCCACCTATTCGGAGAATCCCGTGGCCCCGAGTACCCGGATGATCGCCGCCCTCGGCCTGGTACTCGGCGGGTTTATGGCGGTCTTCCTGGCTTTCCTGGTGGAGTTCTGGGTGAACAATCGGGATCGGATCAAAGGGACCGGCTGAGCTTCGAAGGATTTGGGGGAAGGCATGCTGACACGGCGGGCTCTACTGGGCGGGCTTACCTGTAGCGCGGCTCTGGCGGCGGCCCCCGCGCTTGCCCGGCGCCGTGCCCCTAAGGTCGCCGACCCGGGGCGGGTTATCGAGCAGCCCGGCCTCTTCCGGTCGAGCTTTCAGAAGATCGACGCGGTGAAGCGGATCGTGGGCTACGGGAACTTCAATATCCTCGGCTTCGACCGCATGATCCTTTTCGGTCGCAACTACCCCGAGCACATGCCGGGTGGCTCCCCTTTCCGCACCGAAGAGCTCGAGCTGTTGGAGGCCCTGTTCGCGGTGGATGCCCGTACCTACGGCTTCCTCGGAGAAAAGACAGCCGAGCGGCTTACCGAGCGCATTCCGGAGCAGGACGTGCGCAAGGTGCCGGGAACCGGACATTACGTGTATCGGGGGCACTCGGATCACCACCTGACCAGGATCAACAAGGCCGTGGGTGACCAGGGCTACCTGACCTCCGGCGTGCGGGGCCTGCCGAAGCAGTTCCACCTCTGGATGGGGAAGGTGATCGAGTGCGGCATGGATCCGGTCAAGGCCAGCTGGAGCCTTGCTCCGCCGGGCTACAGCTTCCACGGGCTGGGGGATTTCGACATCGGCCAGAAGGGCCTGGGCGCCCGGAATTTCACCGAGGACTTCGCCCATACGGAAGTATTCAAACGCCTTCTGGACCTGGATCTGATCGAGCTGCGCTATACACGGAGACATGCCACGGGCGTCCGGTATGAGCCATGGCATGTCAAAGTGGTGTCGGGTTGACATCAAAGGCCAATATGACAGCCGAAGTTTTCCAAAGCCCCTAAACACTCGGAATGATGACGAGGGGCGTTATGGAAGCTAGGTATCCTAGTCTACCCTGTAAAATGGGGCTTGTGGATAGTTTCTATAGGGGGCAAAGCACGAGGAATTTTGGGGGCTTGGAGGGTGGTTTGTTGAAGTCGTTTGTTCGGTTCGATATGTGGCTTTTCTTGTTGAGTACAACTTATTTTGTTTTATAAATGCTTTATATTGTTTTTAATGCTTTACGATATTTTTTGGTTTGAGTGAGAGCGGATTTGGGAGATTAAAATTATATAATATTTTTGGTGGTGGGTAATTCTGCAGTGAAAACTATTTAAGGGTACGATTGCAAAATGCTTTTGTCTCCTCTGCAGTTTGTACATTTTTATAATCTGGTTAGGCTTGGGAACTTGATTGAAAAGAGATTGCCCTCCGCAGGGTCACTGCCCTCGGTGAGAGGTTCGAGTATTTATCCAACAGCCTGCCCGCCTGAGTGAAAAAGCGGGCACCCGGGCTACGGTAGATTGGTAAGTGACCAACAAACCAAATCTAAACGGAGAGTCCCCAATGACCGCACATTCCGAGCGTACCATGCGCAAGCTGGCCTTGCTGCAGTTGGCCGAGGAGCTGGGCAACGTCTCCAAAGCCTGTGCGATCATGGGATACCACCGCGGTACCTGCTACGAGGTGCGCTGTGCCTTCTAGGTGGGCGGTGTCGCCGCCCTCGTCGAGAAGAAACGCGGCCCGCGCATACCCCATCCGAACCGGATGGCGCCCGAGATCGAGGCCCGAATCCTGGATCTGGCTTTGAAGCAGCCTACCCCTTCGGCTGCCAGCGCATTGCCAGCGAACTCCGCCTCCAGGGCGTCCAGGTGAGCGCCGCCGACGTGCGCGGGGGCTGGCTCTGCGCCATGATATCGAAACCCGCCACAAGCGCCTGGAGGCCCAGGACGCCACCTACGTCCTCTCCGAGGACCAGATCCGGCTGCTGGAGCATCACTCCACGGAGTTCCGGATGCGTCACGTGGAGGCCAGCGCCCCGGGTGAGTTGCTCAACCAGGACACCTTCTGCTGGGGCACCCCCCAAAGACGTAGGCAAGGTCTACACCTCCAAAATGCCCGTAACCGCTGCCGGTCTGCTCAATGACCGAGTCCTGCCCTTCTACGAAGCGCTCGGCATCTCGGTGCAGGCGGTACTCACCGACAACGGCCCGAATTCTCAGGCAGCCCGGAGAAGCACCCCTATGAGCTGCTGCTGGCCATCCAGGCCATCGAGCACCGCACCCCCAAGGTTCGCAGCCCGCAGACCAACGGCTCTTGGAGCGCATGAACCGGACCCTGCTGGATGAATGTTTCCGCGTCAGCGGAAGGCAACCCCGGTACGTAACCCCCAAGGAAATCCAGGGCGACTTGGATACCTTCCCTCGCTATTACAACCTGGAACGCAGCCACCAGGGCTACCGCCTCCAGGGGAAACGCCGGCCCAGGCCCTCAAAGAGGCGCTCACTTGGCAGGGAGAACATGCCACCCATCATATCGGAGGGAGACCCCGAAACCGACGAAAACGCCACATAATCAGAAAGCCGGAGGCCTTCGGGGTCGTGTAGTTGCTTAACTTGTACACACTGGACACGGCGATTCACGGGCCGTCCATCCGAGTCGATGATCCGGCATTTGTCCTAACAGGCTGATTATATGGACTCCCCCTCGTTGGCAAGACGCCTTCGGTTCCGGAAAGGAAGGTCCGACTGCACGCTTATATCCGGCCTCTTTGTGAGCCGTTCAGGCTCGGGCCCTGATGAGGATGCGCTCGCCGGAGCCCTTATCTAAAAAGCGCCCTTGGTAGGGCAATCCTGTTATCAGGGTTCTCCGGCGCCGGTCCGACCGGCTTTCCATCACCGGGTCATCTTGCGCAATCGGTGGCGGGAAGACCTCGCTCGTTCAAAATCAAAGTTGGTAGCAAAGGAGGGGGCGTATTACCCCTTTGCCGGTTCGTAGTCCGCCTCCCGGGCCATTAGGGCCCAGAGGATACGGGCCTGTTTGGCCGCCAGAGCGATGGTCGCCTTGTTGAAGCCACGCCGTTGGCGCACACCCTGGGCCCACTGGGCCTTGGCCGTGTTCAGCCGGCTCAATTGGCAGAGGGCCGTACGCGCCCCGTGGACCAATAGGGTCCGAAGATACCGGTCCCCGCGCTTGGTGATCCGCCCATGGCGCGGCTTACCACCCGTTGAGAACTGCCGAGGCACCAGGCCCAACCAGGCCGCGAACTGGCGTCCGTTTTTGAAATACCGGGCATCGCCAACCGTCGCCACCAGCGCCGTTGCAGTGACGGGACCGATGCCTTCAACCTGCATGAGGCGGCTCGCGGTGCCCGAATCGTCGGCCAGACGCTCAATCCGCTTGTCGTAGCGCTTGATCCGCTCTTCGAGCTCGCCAAGCCGTTCCGCCAGATCGGCGATGGTGTCGCGGGCCAGGTCTGGCAAGCCATTCTCGGCGTCCTCCAAAACCGCTGGCAGGTCCCGACGCAGTCTCGGAATGCTTTTGGGGAGGACGAGCCCGTATTCGTTCAGCAGGCCCCGGATCTGATTGCCCACCGAGGTCCGTTCCTCGATTAGCTGCGCCCGGACCCGGTGCAGCGTCAGAATCGCCTGCTGCTCGGCGCTTTTCACCGGGACGAAGCGCATGTTAGGGCGGCCCACGGCTTCGCAGATGGCCTCGGCGTCGTTGTCGTCGTTCTTCTGGTCCTTGCGATAGGGCGCCACGAACTGCGGGGCCATCAACCGAACCTCATGGCCGAACTTCTGGAGCTCTCGGGCCCAATAGTGGGCACTGCCGCAGGCTTCTATGCCCACCAGGCTAGGTTCGAGTCTGGCGAAGAAATCGAGCACCTGGCCCCGATTCAGCTTCTTGCGAAGCTCGGGCTGTTCCCGCTCATTGACGCCGTGGACATGAAACACCTGCTTGGCCAGATCCAGGCCGATGCGCACAATGCTCATGGGACTCCTCCTCATCAGGTCGGAATTCCGTCTCCCGACCCAAGCTGGCACATCGGTGCCGGTATGGGTGAGGGGGAGTCCATCCCATCTGAAAAACTCCCGATTTGGCACCCTACGGCTGTACCCACAAACCTGAAGGAGGCCTGGCGTGCGGGGCATTGAGGAT
>NZ_JBGUAW010000017.1 GCF_041821045.1 Thiohalorhabdus sp. Cl-TMA
CCGGTTGCCGGGGATAAAAAGGAGAATTCGAGTCCCCTTTGACCGGTTTTTCGGCTCTCAAAGGGGAAATGGGGCCGATGGAAGCCCGTTTTTCATCGCCCTGCTAGGACCGCCAAGTGCGCGTCTCTGGATTTCCGCCAGGGTCGCCAAGAGGTCGGTATCTTCGCTCCCCATGTCCCGGCTTCCTTGCCGCCCTATAGTGTATATGGTCTAATCAGCCGCGAATTCAACTATTGAACAAGCTGTGAGTACCGAAGGAACACGCTATCACCTCCTGCGCTTGCTGGAGGATAATCCGGAAGCTACACAACGCGAACTGGCTATGGGCATGGGCGTGTCCGTGGGCAAGGCGAATTACGTTCTACGTGCCCTTATGGACAAAGGGTTGGTAAAGGCACAAAACTTCCGGCGCTCTGACAACAAACGCGCCTATCTTTACAAGCTCACCCCCGCCGGAGTAGCCGAGAAGATGCGCATCGCCCGTAGTTACTTAGCGCAGCGCAAGGCGGAGTATGAACGCATCCGGGAAGAGATCGAGGCGCTTGAGGCGGAGCTAGGAGCCTTAAGAGCGGAGGAAGACGGGTGACCACTAAAGAAGCTGGCTGTCCCCAACCATGTTAGCCGTCTACCGAAAGGTCTTGGAACTTTTAACTCCTCGGGAGAAGCGCCAGGGCATCCTGGTCTTGGGCGTCGTTACTGGCATGGCCGTGCTGGAGGTTGCGGGCGTGGCTTCGGTTATGCCCTTCCTCTCTGTAATGGCGAACCCTAAGGCAATTGATACTAATGAAGCCTTGGCTTGGCTGTTCAGTGTTCTGGGTTATGAATCACGCGAACGCTTCCTGGTTTTCCTGGGTGTTGGTGCCTTCTTTTTGGTGTTTTTCTCAGGGATGTTCCGGATCTTTGCCCATTATGTAATGAACCGCTACATCCAGATGCGTCGCCACAGCATCTCCAAACGTCTCTTGGAGACCTACCTACGTCAGTCCTACGCCTTTTTCCTGGATCGAAACAGCGGTGATATGGCCAAAGGTATTCTCTCCGAGGTAGACCAGCTGATCGCCAATGTTTTCCAACCTGGGATCTTGGCTATGGCCTATGCAGTGGTAGCCATAGCTATTCTTTTGCTCTTGCTCGCTATGGATCCGTTGCTGTCCCTGGGAGTAGCGGCCTTTATTGGCGGGTTGTATGCCTTGATTTATAGCGCAGTACGCGGATTTTTGGAACGGATTGGTAGTGAACGTGCTGAAGCTAATCGGAAGCGGTTCACTACTGCTGGTGAGGTATTAGGGGGGATAAAGGTCATTAAACTCTTGGGCCGAGAGTCTGCCTATTTGACTCGCTTTTCACCAGTTTCGGCGCAATTCTCTCGGAATATGGCTACAAACGATACCCTTGGCCAAGCACCCAAATTTTTAATCGAAGCAGTAGCCATTGGAGGTATCTTGGCTCTTGCCGTGGTGCTTATGGCTACACGGGACGACATCGGGGAAGTTTTTCCGATCCTAGGTCTCTATGCCTTCGCCGGCTACAAACTCTTGCCAGCGGCTCAGAATATTTACAATGGCATAGCCAAACTCCGGTTTGGCGCCGCAGCAGTGGAAACTGTTCATCAAGACCTCCAGCAGAGAACATTCCTCGCGTCAATTCGACGTCAGTCACAGAACCCTTTGACCCCTAAGCGGGAGGTAAGGCTGGAAAATATTAGCTTTACATATTCTAATGGTCCGGGCTATGCCCTAAAGGGAATAAATCTGACGATTCCAGTAGAAACCACTGTCGGTTTGGTTGGCGGAACCGGGGCGGGCAAGACCACCTTGGTGGACATTGTCTTGGGACTTCTTCGCCCCACTGAAGGCCAAGTAGTCATCGACGGCACCCCAGTAACTGACGAAAACCTTGGAGCTTGGCAGCAGGCCTTGGGTTATGTGCCCCAGGAGATCTTCCTGAGTGATGCCACCATCTTGGAGAACATTGCTTTCGGCGTCTCGAGAGAAGAGATTGATTGGGAGGCGGTGGAACGTTCCGCACGCATGGCGCAGGTGCATGAGTTCATAACCCAGGAGCTTCCCCAAGGATATAAGACCGAAGTGGGTGAGAGAGGGGTACGTTTGTCAGGAGGTCAGCGTCAGCGGATCGGCATTGCTAGGGCTTTGTACCATGATCCCGAAGTTCTGGTCTTAGACGAGGCGACCAGTGCCTTGGATAACGTTACCGAGCGAGCAGTGATGGAGGCTGTGCATAATCTTCATGAGCAAAAAACCGTTATTTTGATCGCTCATCGGCTAAGTACTGTGCAGAATTGCGACCTGATTTATCTTCTGGAAGAAGGTCAAGTGGCCGGACGCGGTACTTATCAAAATCTTCTGCAGGAAAATCTGTCCTTCCGGGCTATGGTGACTTCGGCTAAATAACCCTTTATTCAACCGGTAGGCGACGCATGTTCAACGACGCATCCATTCTTATTACTGGTGGCACTGGCAGTTTCGGCAAGCGCTATGTACAGACCATTCTGGAGCGGTATCGCCCACGGCGGTTGATCATTTTCTCCCGTGATGAGCTCAAGCAGTACGAGATGGCCCAAGAATATGATGACCCCTGCATGCGCTATTTCCTAGGGGACGTTCGGGAGTATGAGCGGATCACCCAGGCCCTCCGGGGGGTAGACTATGTTATCCATGCTGCGGCCCTCAAGCAGGTACCTGCCGCCGAATATAACCCTATGGAGTGCGTCAAGACTAATGTGCACGGGGCCGAAAATGTAGTTCGCGCTGCTCTGGAAAATGAGGTCAAGAAGGTGATTGCCCTATCCACGGATAAGGCGGCCAACCCAATCAATCTCTACGGAGCAACCAAGCTCTCTTCAGATAAAATTTTTGTGGCTGCCAATAACGTGGCAGGGGGGCACCAAACGCGTTTTTCAGTGGTTCGATATGGTAATGTGGTGGGTTCTAGAGGGTCGGTTGTTCCATTCTTCCAGCGGAAAATTGCCGAAGGAGCCGATCATTTACCAATTACTGATGAACGTATGACTCGTTTCTGGATTACCCTGCAGCAGGGTGTGGATTTTGTGCTTAAAAATTTTGAACGTATGCAGGGTGGAGAGCTCTTCGTACCCAAGATTCCTTCAGTACGGATTACCGATCTGGCGTCTGCTATGGCCCCAGACTTACCGCACAAATTTGTTGGTATTCGTCCCGGTGAAAAGCTCCATGAAGTGATGTGCCCGGCCGATGACTCTCATCTAACCCTGGAGTTCCCCGACCATTACGTCATACAGCCGACGATTCGGTTTCATAATGGGGAGCTTGATTATTCTATTAATGCCTTACATGAAAAAGCCCACCTTGTGAAACAAGGGTTTGAGTACAACTCAGGGGCTAACCCTGATTTCCTCGATGTTGAAGGGATCAGGGAGTTCAACCAGATGGCTGGCTTATGATCCCCTACGGGCGCCAAGAGGTCACCGAGGACGATATTGAGGCCGTGGTGGAGGTCCTCCGCTCGAACTTAATAACCCAAGGGCCAGTGGCTCCCCGCTTTGAGGAGGCGGTTAGGGATTACTGCCGGGCCAGTCATGCAGTGGCGGTAAGTAGCGGCACCGCAGGTCTGCACTTGGCATGTCATGCCATGGGCCTGGGGCCTGGAGATTGGCTCTGGACTTCCCCCATCACTTTCGTGGCCTCGGCCAACTGCGGGCTCTATTGCGGTGCCGATGTGGATTTCGTGGACATCGATCCCGCCACTAGGAATATGAGTGTTGAGGCTCTAAAGCATAAGTTGGAACAGGCCGAGACGGAAGGTCAGTTGCCAAAGGTAGTGGTACCCGTCCATTTCGCCGGATTGTCTTGCGACATGGCAGCCATCCGGGAACTTGCTGACAGGTATGGTTTTTGGGTGCTAGAGGATGCTGCTCATGCTTTCGGAGGGGAATACCGTGGTGAGCCGGTGGGGGCATGTCGATTCAGCGATGCCGCGGTGTTTAGCTTCCACCCGGTGAAGAACATTACTACCGGGGAAGGCGGTATGGTAACTACGAGACGGTTGGAACTGGCCACGCGGATAGAACGGTTACGCAGCCACGGTATTACGCGTGAACCAGCCCACATGATCCGGGAGCCTGATGGCCCCTGGTACTATGAACAAGGCGAGCTTGGGCTCAATTACCGCCTTACCGACATCCAAGCGGCCCTGGGCCTCAGCCAACTGCAGCGCCTGGATACCTTTATCCAGGCTCGAAGAAATGGCGCAGTACGCTATTCTCGCCTACTCGCCGACCTGCCCCTCATACTCCCTGGTGAGTCCTCGAACAGCCATTCTGCCTGGCATCTGTATGTGGTGGAACTAGGGGGAACCGATCCCCAGGCAATCCGGCGGGAGGTATTCGAAGCGCTGCGTGAGCAGGGTTGGGGCGTTAACGTCCATTATATTCCAGTCCATTGGCAGCCCGATTACGCCCGGGAATGCCGCAAACTGCCGGCAGCCGAGGCCTACTATTCGCGCGCGCTCACTATTCCACTGTTCCCTGGGTTAACTGAGGGGCAGCAGGAGGCCTTTGCGGTGGATCTAAGCCAGGCAATTCACCAGGCGCGGCCAGTAGGAACTGCTTAACGATTGACTATACGCAATCCGGAATTCGAGGAAGCTCATGGTTCAGCTAGGTAACCGACGGATCGGGGATGACCAGCCCACTTATATTACTTTTGAGGCCGGCCCCACCCACGATGGATTGGAGTCGGCTAAAAAGTTAGCTGCCCACGCCGTGGAGGCAGGGGCGGATGCAATTAAATTCCAGGTTGTCGACCCTGATCGACTAGTTGCCGACCGAAGCCAGCCTTTCACCTACGAGGTGCTAGTTAACCGTGAAACGGGCGAGACTGAGACTGTCACCGAACCCCTGTACGATATTCTGCAACGCCGGGTCCTGAACACGGAAGAATGGCACCAGCTCAAGGGTTACTGCGACGAACAAGGTATCGCCTTCTTCGCCACCGCGACCTTCGAGGAAGAGATAGATCTGTTGTGTGACATCGAGTGCGCCTCCCTGAAGATCGCTTCTGGGGATGTCAATCATCTGCCTCTGATCCGGCGGGCCGCACGCACTGGGATGTGCATCCAACTGGATACTGGAAGTTCTACTCTCGGCGAGATCGAGACGGCGGTAGAGGCCATTCGCGCGGAGGGCAATGAGCAAATCATCATCCACCAGTGCCCCTCTGGCTATCCTGCCCGGGCGGATTCCATCAACTTGAATATCATTCCTACGCTCAAGCAGATGTTCGGCTATCCCGCGGCCTTCTCAGACCATACACCGGGGCGGGAAATGGATATCGCCGCGGTGGCCAAGGGCGCCAACTTGGTGGAGAAAACTATCACCCTGGACCGTATGACACGATCGGTGGAGCATGTCATGTCCTTGGAGCCTAACGAAATGGCCGATTTTGTTGAGTCCATGCGGGCCTTGGAGACAGCCTTGGGTACCTCCCGGCGCATCCTACATTCGAAAGAGAATGAGAGTCGCCTTGCTGTCCGGCGGTCTGTGTTTCTGGCCGAAGAGGGTCGGGCGGGCCAGCGTCTCGGAGACGTGGCCGTGGAATTTCGCCGACCCGGTCATGGTTTGGCCCCGGATCGCTACGAAGAGTTGGTAGACGCTACCCTCGGCCGCGACCTCCCCGCCGGCCACCGGTTATCCCTTGCCGACTTGGCTTAGGGGGGCTCTTTGGATCGCCTAGCCATCATCCCGGCTCGGGGTGGCTCTAAACGGCTCCCCCGCAAGAATCTGGCCGACTTGGGGGGGCGGCCAGTTGTTTCCAGAGTTATCCATACAGCGCTGGAGTCAGCCCTGTTCGATCGAGTGGTGGTATCCACTGAGGACAAGGAAATCGGAGAGGTTGCGGCTGGCGCGGGAGCAGAAGTGCATTGGCGGGATCCTAGCCTAGCCACAGACCAGGCTTCAGTGATTGAAGTTTGTTCCGATCTGCTCGGCGGTCTTCGCGAAGTTCCTGAACGGTTCTGCTGCCTGTACGCCACCGCTGCTTTCCTCGCACCGGGAGACCTTAAGGATTCCGAGGCCTTTCTGGCGGGAGCGGACGTGGTTATGGGGGTGTCCGGCTATCCCATCCATCCTTACAAGGCTCTTGAGGAGTCGGAGCATGGGTTCCTGCGGCCGAAATGGCCTACCGAAAACGACAAGAAGTCCCAGTATTTTCCGTGGTTCGTGGCGAGTAACGGAACCTTTTACTGGGCGCGCACGGAGCCGTTTTTGAAAGAGCCCACCTTCTTTCCGAATAGGCTCAAGGGATACGAGTTGCCTCCAGAGCGTGCAGTGGATATTGATACGGTCGAGGATCTCCAATGGGCCCGCAAGCTGTTGGCCATCCAGCAAGGTTCCCCAGAAGGGGGCGGAAAATGAAGGACAAAGAGGTAGGAGGCCCCCGTACATGAGTATTCTGGTGGTGGCGGCTCATCCCGACGATGAAGTCCTTGGCTGTGGGGGGACCATTGCTCGGTGGGCTTTGGAGGGCCACACAGTGCGAATTGGTATCCTTGCCGAGGGGGCAACCAGCCGGGACCCCGAGCGCCGTCAAGGGGATCGAAAAGGAGAATTGAGCGCATTGGGGAAAGCCGCCCAGGAAGCGGGAAATATCCTGGGTGCTGCCAGTGTGGAGCTGTTGGGCTTGCCTGATAATCGGATGGACTCGTTGGACCGCTTGGAGATCGTCAAGTCGGTTGAGGCCTGGGTTGAACGTTACCAGCCAAGCGTCGTCCTTACCCACTATGGGGGGGACGTCAACATCGATCACCGGCGGGTACACGAAGCAGTGATTACGGCATGCCGACCGCAACCAGACCACCCGGTGTCTCGGTTTCAATTTTTCGAAGTGCCATCCAGTACTGAATGGCAGCCCAGAGGCAGTGGGCCGGCTTTTGAGCCTGATGTTTTCGTAGATATAACCGAGACCCTTGAAAAGAAGATAGAAGCCCTTAGGGCTTATGAATCCGAGATGCGTCTCTGGCCACATTCCCGGTCCCTGGAAGGGGTCCGCCACCTCGCCCATTGGCGAGGGGCAACGGTAGGGAAGGGGGCCGCTGAAAGTTTCATGCTAGGTCGTGAGCTACTTTGATGCGAGCGGTTTTTAGGGTGGATGGCTCCACCCGCATGGGTACGGGGCATGTCATTCGCTGCCTTACCCTTGCTGGGATTCTGCGGGAGCGGGGTCATGAATGCCTATTTGTCCACCGCATCCAGCCCGGTCATATGGCGGGAATGATCCGAAATCGGGGGTTCCCGGTGTACGAGCTGTCCGAGATTGACCCTGCTCCTGGCAATCCCGGGCAGGAGGGTCATGGCCATTGGCTAGGGGTTTCCCCAGCCCGCGACTCCCAGGAAACCCGGGAGTTGCTCCAAGAGCTAACCACGGATCTATTGGTCGTGGATCACTATGCCATCGATTCCTCCTGGGAAGCACAGCTCAGGGAGAAGGCGCCCAAGATCCTAGTAATTGATGACTTGGCAGATCGCCCCCATGACTGTGACTTCCTTGTGGACCAGACATATGGTCGCCAAGAACGGGAATATCGGCCCCTGGTGCCAGGAAATTGCGAAATTCTTACTGGGGCCCACTATGCTCTCTTACGCGAAGAATTCGCTTCTCTCCGGGAGAAAGCGCTTGCCAGAAGGGATAGGCCGAATCATGGGATAGAGCGGGTCCTTGTCTCCATGGGAGGGAGTGATCCGGAAAATGTCACCGAGCGAGCCATCCAAGGGATTGTCCTTTCAGGCCAGTCGGTCTCCATTGATGTGATGTTGGGTGGGGAAGCCCCACATTTGAAGACCTTGGTTAAAAAGTGGGAAGCGCAGCCGGGGATTCATTTTCACGTCGATACCTCGGATGTGGCCCGCTTGATGGCTATCGCAGATATCGCGGTTGGTGCCGGGGGTACCACTAGTTGGGAAAGGTGCTGCATGGGGCTGCCCACCTTGAGCGCTATTGCTGCTGAGAATCAAAGGGTGATTGTTCAATCTCTAGCTTCCAAGGGAGCTGTGCACAACCTTGACGAGGTTGGGAAGGGATTTGAGGCTCGGGTTTCGAAATCCCTTAATTCCTTTTTTGAAGATAGTAGGCGGCTCCATTCGATGAGCCTGGCCGCCCGGAAGGTGTGTGACGGTCACGGAGCTGAGCGGATAGCTGATCGAATTGCTCAGTCAAATTAAGATTGTGCAATGAAGATTGAGGTTATGAGGAAGGAAAACGTTATTCAAGTCGGAGACCGAAGCATTGGTCCGAGTCATTCAAGTTTTATTGTTGCCGAGGTAGGCATTAACCATAACGGAGATATGGCGCTGGCGCGGGAGAGTATCGCTGCAGCTGCAGAGGCGGGGGCGGACTCAGTTAAATTCCAGAACTACCGCACAGAAGATTTCGTCTCTGACCGTGCCTTGATGTTCGAGTACACCTCGCGTGGGGAGAAGGTGGTAGAGCCGCAGTACGACATGTTCAAGCGATGCGAACTGGATCGGGACCAGCTAGCAATGCTGAAGGAGGAGGCGGACCGGCATGGACTGGATTTCCACAGCACCCCAACTAGCGTAGAGGGGATCCGCGATCTTCAGGCGATTGGCTGCTCCCTGCTCAAAAATGGGTCGGACTACCTTACCCATCTCGATCTGATCGGGTCTATGGGAGAGACCGGTATGGCTACCGTTTTGTCGACAGGCATGGCCACCCTCGGCGAGATAGACGATGCCGTGCGAGCCTTCCGCGAAACCGGCAATGAGCAACTGATCTTACTACACTGCACTTCGTCCTATCCGACGCCGCCAGAGGAGGTGAACCTAGCACGCCTGCCGGTGCTCGGGGATGTTTTCGATGTCCCTGTGGGACTAAGTGATCACACGGCCGGCACTACCGCCGCAACCGGGGCGGCCTATATGGGAGGCTGCTGGATCGAGAAGCACTTTACCTTGGATCGAAATCTGCCAGGGCCCGATCATTGGTTCTCCATGGACCCCGATGAACTGCGCACCTTGGTGGCCAAGGTGCGGGAGGCTGAAAAGATGGTGGGCTCAGCTTGCATCGGCCCGACCAAAAGTGAGGCCTTTGGACGCCGCGACTTCCGGCTATCCTGCGTGGCGGTTGATGACCTTCCTGCTGGCCATGTTCTTGCCCCGGAAGATATCACCTTCCGTCGCCCGGGAACCGGGGTGGCGCCGGCTCAGGCCTCCCTTTTGGTTGGACGCAAGCTTAGCTCAGCGGCACCCCGAGGACACGTTTTTACCGTAGACGACTTCGAGTAGGACTGTGCGCGTTGTATTTCTAGGAAATCACACTGTCGGGGCTACAGCACTTCGCGCCCTATTGGATATTGTTGAAGTAACCGGCGTGGTTGCTCATCCCCCTGATTCCGAAGATGGGGTTCGTTACGAGTCGGTACACGACCGGGCGCTGGAGTGGGGTTTGCCGGTGATCCGAGGGCGGGCGAAAACGCCGGAAGTAACGGAATTCGTCCGCGCTGCGGCGCCTGACCTCTTGTGGGTGACGGATTACCGCTACTTGCTTCCGGAAGAGCTTACCGCTTTGGCTCCTCGTGGGGCAGTCAATCTGCATCCTAGCCTGCTGCCGCGCTACCGGGGTCGTGCGTCAATCAATTGGGCAATCCTTTATGGAGAGAGCGAAATCGGTTTGACTGCCCATTTTATTGCTGAAGGTGCTGATACGGGCGATATCATTGAGCAGAGGGCAGTTTCTCTATTTGAAGAAGAGGACATTGGGGATGCACTTAACCGCTTGATGCCCCTTTATGATTCGCTCACCCGGGAGGTTGCCGTTCGCTTCCTGAAGGCTCCAGTGTACGGTACACCACAGGATCATGCCCGGGCTACGGAGTTTCCAGCACGGAAGCCCAAGGACGGAAGGATTGACTGGAACCGGCCTGCCTATGAAATCCGCGATTTGATAAGGGCCGTTGCTGCCCCCTATCCGGGTGCCTTTACCGACTTGTCGGGCGCGCGTATGTATTTTTGGAAAGCTCGACTTGGGGAAAATTCTGGCAGTAGCTTGCCCGCTTCTCCGGGTACAGTAACCGCTATTACGGAGGAAGGAGGCTTTTGGGTTTGCTGTGGAGACGGTCCCCTATACATAAAGGATTGGAGCACGGACCCAGAGGGGGCTGTTGTTCCATTTCCGGGCCTTAGTTTGATGGTGCCGGAGGAAACCGGGTGATTCCGCATAATCGGCTGACGCACGGCGAGATGGAGACAAAGGCTGTCGCGGAAGTTGTCCAGAGTGGTCATTGGGCAGGGGGAGAGCGGGTGGCCAGTTTGGAGGAAAGCCTGGCAGGCTTGTTTTCGGCCCGGGGGGCTGTAGCTATAGGAAGCGGCGTAGGTGCGCTGCGTCTGGCCTTGATGGGGTTGGGTGTGAGGGCTGGAACCCCAGTAGTAGTGCCTGGCTACAGTTGTGTGGCTTTGGCAAACGCTGTGCTTGCCTTGGGGGCACGTCCTGTCCCGGTAGATTGCGCTGTCGGGGAAGTAAATCCCAACCCCTCTGAGATTGTTGCCAAAGCCCAGCAGGTGGAAGCCTTTTTGGCCGTGGTGGTCCACACCTTTGGCCAGCCCGTCGATTTGGCCCCCCTTAAGAATGCAGGTTTGATCGTCGTAGAGGACTGCTCTCATGGCATGCCGTGGAATCAGGATGGAACTCCTAGGCCATTGGAAGGAGACGCTGCTGTACTATCCTTCTATGCAACCAAATTGATTGGCGGAGGGGAGGGCGGCGCCGTAGTCACCAATGACACTGACGTATTGGAGAGTGTGCTCGATCTTCGGGACTATACCGATAAAGCGGCGATGGGAGTACGGCTTAACGATAAGATGAACGATTTGGAGGCAGCCTTGGCTCAATGCCAGCTCAGCCGCTTGCCTTCGCTGGTGGAGGCAAGGGCAGAACGAGCGGCAAGGTACCGAAAAAGGCTTTCCGAAATGGTCCCGAGCAAGGCTGGAACCAGCCTACCGCCAGAGTACCCCGGCCGTATCTGGTACCGCTACACGGTGCGACTACCAAGTTTTGACCTAGACCGGGTAATGGCCCAGATGCTCGCTTTGGGCGTGCAGACAGCGCGGCCAGTGAGCTTATGGGTGGATAGGGCAGATTGCCCAGAGGCCCATCGAACAGAATCGGAAATCCTATCCCTGCCCCTCTACCCTACTCTTGGGGTGGTGGAACAGGACACAGTTGTATCTGCGCTCAGGCAGATCCTTTCATAGAAAACACTTTATTCTAAGGTTTATCATGGCAGATAAGAATACGGAAACCTGGGAAAGCAAACTTTCCAGAATTGGGGAATACTACTCGGAGTTAGTGGGAGCCCATGGTGCCAACCCCTTATCATGCGACTATGGCCGTCCAACCTCCCAAAAACGAAAATTTGGGGCTGTGGCTGAGGTTATGCCTTTGTCAGGCAAGCACGTGCTGGATGTGGGCTGCGGGTTAGGTGATTTCGCGGACTACCTGGATGCCGAGATAGGTAAAGTGCAATATACTGGTGTTGAAATCGCCCCGGCTATGCTGAAAGAGGCGCGACAGTTGCGGCCTCATCTTGATCTCCGACAATTGGATATTCTACGTGAAACCCCCGAAGGGCAATTTGATTTAGTAACCGCAAACGGAATTTTTTACCTTTTGGGCACAGATGCCAAATATCTAACTGAAAAGATAATCACTCGGATGTTTTCCCTGACCAGGTATGCGGTGGCCTTTACTACACTGAGTACATGGACTGACTATCAGGAATCTGGGGAGTTTTACGCGGATCCACTGGAAACCCTGTCCTTCTGCCGCACCTTGACACCTTGGGTAGTGCTGCGGCACGACTATGCGCCCCACGATTTTACTGTCTACCTATATAAGCAATCCCCCTTTCAAGAGGACGGGGGCGGACCGTGATCGTCTCCATCAATCAACCCGCCTACCTGCCTTGGCTTGGCTACTTTGACCGTATCGCCAAGTCTGATCTTCATATCGTTTTGGACCACGTCCAGTTTGAAAAAAATAGTATGGTCCCGCGGAACAAAATTCGCACCCCCCAAGGGTGGACTTGGTTGACTGTTCCTGTCTTAACTAAGGGGCGCTCATCAGAAGCCACGATCCAGGATATCGGAGTCAACAACCAAGCTTCTTGGGGCAAAAAACACTGGAAAGCCCTACAGGCAAACTATGCAAGGGCACCCCACTTTGCTCCCCATAAATCCTTTTTTGAAGATGTTTTCCAGGAAACGTGGGAGCAGCTATTCCCCTTACTGGAACGGACCAATGGCTATCTCATGGATGCATTTAATATAAGCACACCTTTGGTGCGTAGTAGCGAGCTCCGCCCCAAAGAAAGGAAGAGCGAACTTGTCCTAGAGTTGTGCAAAAAAGTTGAGGCGACCACTTATATATCTGGCCCCTTCGGCCGGGAATATCTAAACCTCCCGGCATTCGAGGCTGCGGAAATTGAAGTGGTATTTCACGATTACCCCCATCCTGAATACAACCAAGTCTTCGATGGATTTGAGCCCTATATGTCCGCCATTGATCTTTTATTTAACTATGGTCCTGATTCCCGGGGAGTCTTAGATAGTTCCTGTGAATCCCTTACACCTTGCTGTGGAGTTTAATTTATGGTCCGCTCCCGTTCTGCAAGCTTCCGCAGGGGGATGGGGGAACGGGTTGCGACAATTTACCCGGCCTCTTGATGGAGAACCGCGCATGCCGGCCAGATTAGATTGGCGGTACCGCTGTACCGTTTGAAACCGCTGGTTTACGACATGCCGGTTGCCCGTTTTCACCATCCAATACCGACGCTTGCAGTGACCGGGGGGAATCACTCCTTTGGTGAGGACCTGAGCGGCTTTTGTCCGACGACTCAGGCAGCGCCCAGCTCGGGGCGATAGGTCTCTTTGCGGGTCACTACCGCCCAGCAAATGCGCGCCAGCTTGTTGGCCAGGGCGACGAGGCAGCCTTGTTGGTATGAGTACGTCCCTTCAAGCGCTGCGCCCACTGCCCCAAGGCGTCAGTTCGCTGATGGATGCGGCCCACTATGGGCCCGGGCCCCGTGGATAAGTAGGGCACGAAGGTGCGTATTGCCGTGTTTGGGAATGCCTAGCAGGCGCGGGCGCCCGCCGATGGAATGCTGGCAGGGAACCAGTCCCAGCCAGGCAGCCAGATCGCGGCCACGGCGGAACTGGCGGCCGTCCCCGATCGCTGCCAGCATGGCGGACGCTACCACAGGGCCCACGCCCGGAACGGTGAGGAGCCATTGGCCGCGGCTGTCAGCGTGCAGCCGCGCCTCGAGCTGGCAGGCGGCCTGCTCGATGTGGTCGTCCAATTGGTGGAGCTGCTCCAACAGCTGCAGCAGCAAGCCGCGGACGCCTTCCGGCAATCCGTTGTCGGTGTCCTCGAGGAGAAAGGGCAGCTGACGGCGCAGGGTGTTAAGCCGCCGAGGCACCACGATACCGAATTCCAGGAGACTGCCCCGGATCCGATTGGCGGTTTCGGTACGCTGGGTTACCCAGCCGGATCGGGCGCGATGGAGGAGCTGCAGCTCCTGCTGGGGGAATCCTTGAGGCTCCCCCTCCCGCATCGTCGGCCAGGTGGCGGCCTCGGCGATCGCCTCGGCGTCCGCGTAATCGTTTTTCTGGGGTTTGGTGTAGGCCCGCACGTATTGCCCGGGCAGCACGTGGGCGCGGTGGCCCATGGCCTCGGCTGTGCGGGCCAGGAAATGGGCGCCGCCACAGGCCTCCATGGCCACGTGGCAGGGCGCCAACTGACTCAAAAACCGGATTAGGCCCGTACGGGTCAGGCGCCTGCGCTGCATCGGGTGGGCCCGATCATCGAGGCCAACCACATGGAAATCGTATTTGGCCAGGTCGACCGGGATCGGTCCTGCCGCCCCAACGAAGCCTGTGGGCCACGAGTCCTGTCATGGTACGGAGGATTGCAGCTTCGCCGCCTTGGTTGGACCCTTAAGCGCATTGCTTGCACGTGGGGTTCGGGGGACACGGCATCCTGCGTCTGCGAGTTCAGTCGGGCGCGGGACCTGGCCGCTTTTAGTGCTCCGGGCAACAGAGGACCGCAAACAAGGCAACCCGGCACCCGCTGGGAATGTGTGCATTTGGCGTGGATAATGCCTCGCGGGTTAGCTACGCGGCAATGAAGTCCGGATGGGCGCCAGGAGGCGGCCGGTCAGTTTCCGTGGGAGGTGCGCTGGCTTATTTCCGGCGCCACGGCATCTACCACATGCACCGGGTGCTTATAACGGCAGCTGCTACCGCTTCATATGATTTCGACGGGTGTGCCGGGGGTTGGGGAGCCAACAGGGCTTTACCTAGCCCTTCTCTCCGCAGGCGAACGGCAAATCGGGGCGCTACCCCCAGACAGCGCCCCTTGAGTGGGCCTATGCGGTGTAGTACGCCTCTTCCGAACAGCGTCGCAAACGCCTGCCGAATTGCTAAAGGAAAACAATGCGCCATGGTTCACACGGAAATCTGAACGACCCGCCATCGGTTAGCGTACTGGGGTAACCGGAGAAGACCTCTTGTTATAGAAGAGACGGGAGAAAAGTTCGATATAATAACCGAATTGTAATAAGATTTTATAGGTTTTTAAATTTTATATTTAAAAAGGGAAAGTAATGGAAAGATTATCTTTTCTTAAATTGCCAATTAGCCTTGGTGGATTGAGTTATTTATACGACGCCATGAGGCTTTTTCTAGAAAATAAGGGCTATAAGGTAAAGTTTCGAAATTTTAGACCTAAAAAATATTCCTTTATCAAGTTTTTGGATGTAGACTTCTACGGCCTTTTTTTTGGTGGGATGATTTTTGTTTTTAAAAAAGGGATCCGCAAATTCCCTAGTTATAGTTATAAAGGTATCCGGATAGGGCAATATATTATGGCCTCCGTGTTGCGGGACCCCAAAACAAATTTAGATGAAAACCTCTTAAGGAGAAAATTCTTCAAGGAGCTATTAAAAGGTTCTTTGCTATACTGTATTGCGAAGAGGGAATCTGCCAGGGTTAGTTTTGCCTATCTTCACGATGGGCATTATTTGTATGGAATAATTATAGATTGTTTTCTTAGAAATGATGTGGGGGTATTTTTGAAAACTTCCCCTGATGGGATTATTTTTGTTAAAAATGAGAATTGTTCACAAAAAGATATGAATAAAATTAGGGATAACAGAAATGAGATTCCAGATTCTGAGGTAGAGAGATATATGAATAATAGACTCTCAGACCCATATAATTCTATACCTTATATGAAAGTCATAGAAAGGGAAGAAAACTTTATTGTGCCTGAAACTGAATATATAGCCGTGGTTTACTCTCACTCATTTACTGATGCGCAGTTCGAATTTGGTTATGATGGTTTTCTTGGTGTGTATGAATGGCTAACCTATACAATTGAAAAATTATTGGAAAATGGTATCGGGGTTATTTTAAAAGGGCATCCTAATTTTTGGGCTGGCGAGAGTGAAGCTAAGATTGATCAATGGGATTATTTAATCTGGGGAAAAGTTATAGAGAACTATAAAGATAAAAATCTAATCCCCATAGACTGGCCTATGAATAATTTTAGTTTGCTATCAAAGCTTGAACAGGGTAATACCTTGCTTGTTTCTCATCATGGTAATCCTTTGGTTGAAGGTGCTTATTTAGGTTTCAAAACATTAAGTTCTATTGCCAGCCCTTGGGCAGACCAGTACAAATTTGGCCATATTTGGTATGGACGCGAAGATTATGAAAATAAATTAAAGGGGGAAGCTTGGTGGGCTGAAGTAAACCAGAAGGAAGTATATGACTTTGTGCGAGATAAGTACTTAAATCCTTATGGGAAAAGTGGGGAGCTTTTTTGGCAGAGTATCGTAGCAAGAAAAGCTGGCATAACGTATAAAGAATTAAATAAAAGCCCCTCTATTATGAAAAAAATAAAAGTAAAGGATTACGGGAATATGATTGAAGAAATTTCCAAATCTTTCCAGGAAATAAGATAAATGGGACGCGAACTTTACTTTAACAGTCGATAAAACTTTAATTGTACTCCCCGTCAGAGGGTGATGAATAACGAGCCACAATCTGCCTTGGACTTGGTCACCCCGCGTTTTCAGGGTAGTTAACGTATCGTTGAATTTTGCGCTGCGGCTTGTTGCGGGCCTTCTCGAGGTTTCCGTCCAGTTCAGCCAAACTGGCCCTGCCGGGTTGAATTCGGATCTTGCCACCCCTGCGCCACGGGTTTTCGGCCTTGGCCTGCTCATAGACCTTGGTGCTTGCCTAGTTGTGGGGTTTAAATAGATTGTCCTCGGGTCTCAGCCCAGTAACGCTGTAGGTAGGACAACCGCAGCAAACTGGTGCCGGCGGGTATGTCGGGGGCTGGGCATCCGGCAGGGCTCACCAAGCCCTATTCCCCGAAAACGAACGGCAAGGCCGAGCGGTTCATCCAGACCGCGTTGAACGAGTGGGCCTAGGCTGCGGAGTACCGTTCGTCGGAGCAGCGCCGCAGGCGGCCTCAAGAAATGGCTAAAGGAGTACAACTGGCTACGGCCACATGGAAGCCTGAACGATCAGCCACCGGCTAGCGTGATCGGGTAACTGTTGACAACCTATTGTTACAGCACAACTAGTTGGGCAGCGTCAGCTGCTGAAGCAGGTAGGGGTTGACTGGATTCTGTGGGTGCGGCGCGACTGGTATGCGGTCCCAGGTCCGTCGCTTGAAGGCCCAAGAGCCCCATCAGCCGCTACATGTCAGGCCCCGGGGGATTGCACACCGCCCCGGAGTTTCCCTTATTTTGAGGCGCGAGTTCTGGTTGAGCATTTGCTGGAGGAGGTCTAGGGTGAACGTCCGTCTCCATGCCAACGCCACGACCCCGCCTCGGATTCAGCGCTACATCCAGGAGTCGCCCAAGGGCGAGCGGGCTCTGGCCAAGGAATTGGGGTTGTCTCGGGACACCATCCGGCGCTGGAAGAAACGCTATGCGACCGTGGATGGCTCCCATATCCCCAAGCGGGTCAAAACCACGCTCGATCCGGTCACGGAAATCGTTTTGGTGGAGCTGCGCCAGCTGCTGTGGCTTCCCCTGGATGACCTACTGCGCCTGGGCCGGGAGTTTCTCAAGCCGGATCTCTCCCGGTCCGCCCTGGAGCGGTGCCTGAAGCGCAATGGCGTCTCCAATCTGGCGGAGATGCGGGCCGACCAGCTCGGCGAGGCTGCCCAACGGACCCGCAAGACGTTCAAGGACTATGAGCCGGGCTTTGTTCATGTCGACATCAAATACCTGCGAGCGGCTGCCCGAGGAGTCGGCCAGGCGCTACCTGTATGTCGCCATCGACCGGGCCAGCCGTTGGGTCTATTTCGAGGTCCGCGCCAACCGGCGCGCTCAAAGCGCGGCCGGTTTCGTGCGCAACCTGATCGGCTCGGCGCCCTTTCGGCTCACGCACCTACTCACGGACAACGACGGGGCCTTCACAGATCGACTGAATCGGCCCGGCCAGGCTCCCTCGGGCAATCACCCCGTGGACCGGTTGTGCGCGGACCAAGGCATTGCCCATCGCTTGATTCCGCCCCGGCGCCCTCAGACGAACGGGCTGGTGGAGCGATTCAACGGCCGGATCTCGGACGTCCTGGCCTCGGTCCATCTTCGGAACCGCGAGGAGCTGGAAGCGACCCTGAGCCGGTACCGGAGGCTCTACAACCACCAGATCCCCCAAAAGGCTCTGGATAGCCGGACTCCGGTGGAAGTGCTCAAGCAGTACTACGAATCAAACCCGGACCGCTTTCACCGAGCGCCACGGAAACTACCGGGACCTGACAGCTAGACCCGTTTGCCGTTGACAGTGTACCTAACCCTTGCTCAGCAGTCAGGCGGTCATCTGCCGGCTGCCCTAGAGTGGCGTCCCCAGATACCGTCGGTCGATGAGCCGCATCAGCGCCAGGTTCTCGGCGCTCCCCTAGGCCGGCTAGTTATAGTACGTGGGCCGGGGCAGGCCCAGTAAGTCGCCCTGGCGCTTGACCGACAATTGCGAATGGACCGGTTCGTTTCGCCATCGGCCTACTCGGACGATTTTTAAAGAAAGTCCACCTTAATCCTTTAGGCTAGGCGGCCGATCTCCTCTTATAGGGGGCTGTCAACTCCTTAGCCGTGGGTGCTTGATCTCGAACAGCTCGGGCAGATCCTCAACCCGGCTAATTCATCGGAGGCCCCAGACACAAGTATGGCGTGAGGCTTTTTCCCTTTATAATCAGAGGTGTCCAGAC
>NZ_JBGUAW010000018.1 GCF_041821045.1 Thiohalorhabdus sp. Cl-TMA
AGGCCCTCTACGCCCGGCAGGACGGCGGCGATCGGACCCCCGTGGCCAGCCGCTGCGACCTGCCCGGCCAGCCCGGCGCCGGAAGCAACTGAGTGCAACCCGGGCGGACCGTCCCATAGGGCGGTCCGCCTTTTTAGCCGGCTGTTGAAAAACTTCGACTGAAAGGCCGTGTGCAAGGCGCATAGCGCGCAGCGACTGAGTCCTACCGAGTAGTCAGGTAAAGGAAGGCACAGTTCGCAATGCAGTGGACGGCTCGCGCAACAGTTTTTCAACAGCCTGTTTGCCCAGGTGGCGAAATCTTAGCTCGTCAGGAAGGTATCCCCTGTTTCCCCTTCTTCAGATCTTCCAGGGCCTGAGGGTAAAAGGGGGTGGCCCGGCCGAGGTATGGGGCTGAACCCTCCAAATGCATGGGGGAGTTCAATCTTTTGAAGGAGCATGGAATGGCTTCCCAAGACCGCCAGGTTGTTCAGTCATTGATTGATGCATTGGACCATCCCTTCGTCCTGATCGACGGCGGCTACCGGATCGTGGCAGCCAACTGGGCATACCGGGAGGCCTACGGCGAGGAGGAGACGGAGCGGGTGGTGGGGCGGCACTGCTACGAGGTCTCCCACCACGCCGACCGCCCCTGCCACCTGAACGGCGAGGACTGTCCCCTCCAGCACGTCCTCCAGGAGCAGGAAGCCCATACCGTCTTCCACACCCACTACGACTTCCATGGCCAGCCCGAGCACGTGCGCATCACCGGCCACCCCGTGCAGGGGCCGCAGGGCGAGCCGCTGCTGGGCGAGTCCATCTCCCGGCTCTCCGCGGGCCTGGAGATCGACTGCGAGGAGATGCAGCTCATCGGCGACTCCCCGGCGCTGCTGGAGGCAATGGACAAGCTGCGCCGGGTGGCCCACAGCGACGTGGGGGTGCTGCTCATCGGCGAGAGCGGCGTGGGCAAGGACCTGGCCGCCCGCTACGTGCACGGCGAGAGCGAGCGCCGGGGCGGGGCCTTCCAGGTGGTGGACTGCTCCACCATCAGCGCCGACCTGTTCGAGAGCGAGCTGTTCGGCCACGAGCCCGGCTCCTTCACCGGCTGCGCCGGCCGCAAGCAGGGCCTGTTCGAGCTCGCCGACGGCGGCACCCTGTTCCTCGACGAGATCGGCGAGCTGCCGCTGTCCATGCAGGCCAAGCTCCTGCGCGCCCTGGAGACGGGGCAGTTCCGGCGGCTCGGCGGCCAGCGCACCCTGGAGGCCGACGTGCGGGTGGTCACGGCCACCAACCGCGATTTGGCGGCCATGGTGGAGGCGGGCACCTTCCGCGAGGACCTCTACTACCGGCTGGCCTGCATCACGGTGGTGCTGCCCACGCTGCGCGAGCGCCGCGAGGACATACCGGCGCTGGCGGAATTCCTGCTGGGCCGGATCAACGGGAATGGTGGCACTGCCTGCCGGCTTTCGCGGGCCGTGCTTTCGCGCCTGGCTACGTACGATTTCCCGGGCAACATCCGGGAGCTGCGCAACATCCTGCGGCGCGCTGCGGCATTGCGTGGGGAAGGGACAATCCAGGTGGCGGATCTCGGGCTGAACGAGCCTGCGCCAGCCCAGCGGCGGCGCGTACCGGAGCCGGTGGCGGCGGGTGCCGAGGCGGAGGTGGTGCCCATGTCATTGCGGGAGCAGGAGCTACATTCCATCGAGCAGCTGCTGACCCGCTACGCCGGCCAGCGCAAGCCGGTGGCGGAGGCCCTGGGCGTCAGCGAGCGCACCCTCTACCGCAAGCTCAAACGCTATGGGCTCGGATAAGCGGGAGCTTACCGGGCTCGCCCACGATAAAGGAGGACACCCAAAACCTAACCGCCCCGAGAAAGGCAGCGGCCGGGTGCATAACAATCTCCCTATCCCTGGGGGGCTGGCCGGTGGGAATAATGTCCGGAACCCTTGGAACAGTTACCCGTCCCTTATTCCCGGGCCTTGAGTCCCTTTATCCGTGGGGGCATGCAAGGTTGAAGGGCCCCGGCCATCCTGCCACCGGAAGGGTCCGGGTTCATGGACTAAAATAACCGGACGGCGTTCATACGCCGTCCGGCGACTGCTTGCGCACTGGTCTGCACTTTTACGTCATTGGCCTCCCCGGTCCAGCCGGCATTGGCGGAAGTGCTTGCCGACGGTGATGGCGAACTGCATCACCTCCTGGGTCTCCTTTTGCTTCATGATGTGCAGCAGCCCGCCCAGGCCGCCCTTGGCCTCCGGCAGGGTGCCGATCTCCGTCATGGCTCCCTGGAAGCAGTTGAGCAGGTCCTCGGCAATGTGCATCTGCTGCAGCTGGTCCATGAGCTCCACCGCGCGCGGCAGCTCCTCGGCGAAGCGGTCGATGGACTCGGGGGAGAGCCGGGCCATGAGCCGGTTGAGGGCGGGCGCCGCCTCGATGAGCCGGTCCAGCAGGCCGGAGGACTCTAGACGATCCAGCAGGGCCATGCCCTCGGCGGCGTTCCCCGCCAGGCGGCCGATCATCTCGTCGGTGAGCGCCTCCTGAAAGGCGCCGAACAGGCGCGCCAGGCTGGCGATGCGCTCCAGGTCGCCGTTGTCCACCATGCGCCGGATGGTGGGCAGCACCCGATCGAGGTCCGCCCGGTTGAGCTTCTCCAGCAGGTCCAGAGTCTCGCCGGCGGTGCCGGCCAGGCGCCCGATCATGTCGTCGGTGAGGGTTTCCTGGGCCGCCCCCAGAAGGCGGGCCAGGGCCGCGAGCCGCTCCAGATCGCCGTTGTCCACCATGCGCTGGAGCACCGGCACCGCCCGCTGCAGCCCGGCGCGGTTCACCTGGTCCAGCAGGTCCAGGGTCTCGCCGGCAGTGCCGGCCAGGCGGCCGACCATCTCATCGGTGAGCGCTTCCTCCCCGGCCCCCACCAGTCGGGCAAGCGCGGCGATACGCTCCAGGTCGCCGTTGTGGACCAGCCGCTCCAGCACCGGCAGGGCGTCGTCCAGCTCGGCGCGGTTAACCTTGTCGAGCAGGTCCAGGAGCTGGCTGCCGGTCTCGGCGAGGCGGCCCACCATCTCGTCGGTGAGCGCCTCCCGGCCCGCCTGTCCCAGATGTTCCAGGGGATCGCCCCGGGCCGGGGCCTCCTCGGCGGTTTCAGCTTGCTTGTTCATGGCTCTGTCCCCCTAGAGGAGCCCGCGTACCGAGTTCCAGTACAGCTTGTTGTAGGCGAGCTTGAACCAGTGGACGGTCTCCGTGGGCGGCTGCGGGTCGGGCGGGGTGGTGTAGTTGAAGGAGGCGAAGGTGGCGCGGTCCTTGCCGGCCTCGATGAAGCAGAACACCTTGCCGTCGTAGTCGCGCACCCGCCGGCCCTTCTTGACCATGGCCGCCAGGTTCTCGCCCACCACCTCCGCCTCGTAGTGGGCGGTGGAGCCGGCCTTGGAGATGGGCAGGTTGGTGGTGTCGCCCAGCACGAAGGCGTTCTCGTGCCCCTCCACGTTGAGCGTGGCGCGGTCGGTGGGGATCCAGCCGCTGGTGCCCAGCTCGTTGTCCTCGATGGTCTCCATGCCCTTGTGGGGCGGGATGCCGATCAGCAGGTCGTAGTCGACCGTGGTGCCCTCCTCGCTGTGGACCTGCTTCTTGTCGCCGTCCACTTCCTTCATGTTGAACAGGGTCTCGTAGGTGATGCCGAGACGGTCGAACTCCTTCTGCGCCCACTTGCCAACGTTCACCAGGGAGTGCAGGCGGCCGATGGGGTAGGTGTAGTGGAGCTGCACTTTGTCCAGAAGGCCGCGCTCCTGGAAGTAGTCGTGCATCATGAAGGTGACCTCGAGGGGCACCATGGGGCACTTGTGCGGCACGCCGGTGACCACGGCCACCTTGCCGCCCTCGAAGCTGGACAGGGCCTCCCAGGTCTTGAGCGCCGCCTCCTCGGTGTAGACGTGGTTGCAGTTCTCCATCAGGCCGGGAATGTTGTCCGGCTTGGCCTGGGACCCGGTGGCGATGGCGATGTAGTCGTAGTCGTAGGTCTTGCCGCTGGCGGTGGCCACCTGGTTGCCGTCCAGGTTGAAGGACGCCACGGGGTCCACGTGGAATTCGATGCCGGGCTCCAGGAGGCTGGCCTGGTCGCGGTAGAGCTCGTCGGGCATGACCTTGCCGAAGGCCACGTAGAGCAGGCCGGGCTGGTACATGTGCTGGTCGGAGGCGGAGAGCATGGTCAGCTTGACGTCGCCGTTGTCCAGCTCCTTGCGCAGCCGCCGGGCGAGGTTATTGGCGAGGATGGTGCCGCCCATTCCTCCGCCGACAATCAGGATCTTCTTCATGGCTACACGCTCCTTGTGGGTCTGCGTGGGGGTCGCGCTATTTCGCCTTGCGGGCGCGGATGTGATAGACGCCGTCTTCCTGGAAGTTCTCCACCAGCTCGTGGCCGACCTTGTCCAGCCATTCGGGGACGTCGTTGGCGGAGCCCTCGTCGGTGGACAGCACCTCCACCTCGTCCCCCACATCCACCTCCTTCATGGCGGCGATCAGCTCCATCAAAGGGCCCGGACAGAAAGAGCCCCGGGCATCGACGATCTTGGGTTCGCTCATCGGTGCTCCACAGTTGCGGTTGCAGGGGACTAGAAGGTGAGGACGGTGGCGTCCTGGAAGTCGCTCATGAACTTGGTGAGTCCGAGGGGCGGCTCCAGCATGGGATTCAGGTCCTCCGCCCGGACCCCGAGGACGTCCACGGCCATGGAGCAGGGATGGATCTTGGCTCCGCCGAGATCGGCGGCCTGCTGGAAGAGCTCCATGAAATGGGGGGCCTTCTTCTCCGCCAGCAATGCCCCCATCTCGCCGGCATTCGGGGCTTCTTCTCTCTCCCGGCCGTGGATGAAGTAGGTCATGGCGTTCATGGACAGGAATACGGTGACCTCCGTCCCCGAGACCGCGCCCACCGAGGCCATCATGGCGGCCATCTGGAGCTGCTCCCGGGAGCCGGAGGTAACGATCAGAGCCAGCTTGTCGGCCATGGGTCGTCGAACCTCGATCGTTGGGCGGGCATGTGGGGGCGGGCGGGGATCGGGCCCGCCACCCACCGCCGCCGGTGTGCTCGAATGCGCGTTACCTCCGGAAGGCAAGGCGTGTGCCATCGGGATAATATGCTGATTTTAAGGTTAAAATAGGGTATCCAGGGGCGGGTGGCTTCCTGGCAGTCCTGACAGGTTGGCATGTCAGATTGGCAGGAATAGGCGAGGCGCGCCATTTGCCCCCTCGGGCGCGCGCGACTACCATTACGGCCCATGAATACGCCCGTCATCACCCGTTTCGCGCCGAGCCCCACCGGCGCCATGCACCTGGGCAACGCCCGGACCGCGCTCTTCAACTGGCTGCTGGCCCGCGCCGCCGGCGGCCGCTTCGTCCTGCGCCTGGAGGACACCGACCAGGAACGCAGCACGCCCGAGCTGGCCGAGGCGCTGCTCGACGACCTGCGCTGGCTGGGCCTGGAATGGGACGCCGGCCCCCGCGCCGAGGACGAGCACGGCCCTTACGCCCAATCCGAGCGCGGCGGGGTCTACGCCGGCTACTACGAGAAGCTGGAGGAGGCCGGGAAGGCGTATCCCTGCTACTGCACCTCCGAGGAGCTGGAGGCGGTGCGGCGCGCCCAGCGCGCCCGGGGCGAGCCGCCGCGCTACCCGGGCCGCTGCCGCAATCTCACCGCCGAGGACCGCGCGCGCCTGGAGGGCGAAGGGCGTAAGGCCACCCTGCGTTTTCGCGTGGAGTCCGGCGAGATCGCCTTCGACGACCTGGTGCGCGGTCGGCAGACCTTCCACGGCGAGGAGATCGGCGACTTCATCATCCGACGCAGCGACGGCACGCCGTCCTTCTTCTTCGTCAACGCCGTGGACGACGCGCTGATGGGCGTGAGCCGGGTGCTGCGCGGCGAGGACCACCTCACCAACACCCCGCGCCAACTCCTGATCCTGGAGGAGCTGGGCCTGCCGGCGCCCACCTACGGCCACATCAACCTCATGGTGGGCGACGACGGCGCGCCGTTGTCCAAGCGCAACGGCAGCCGCTCCGTGGCGGAGCTGCGCGAGGCGGGCTACTTCCCCGAGGCGGTGAGCAACTACCTCGCCCGCCTCGGCCACCACATGGAGGAGGGCGACCTGCTCGCCCTCGACGACCTGGCGGCGCAGTTCAACGCCGGGGGGCTGTCGCGCTCGCCCGCCAAGTTCGACGTGGAGCAGCTCGACCACTGGAACAAGGAAGCGGTGCACCACGCCGAGCCCGAGCGGCTGTGGCCCTGGGTGGCGCCGGCGCTGGAGACGGCCGTGCCGGAGGAGGTGCGGCAAGCGTGGGTGGCGGCGGTGCAGCCCAACCTGGAGCGACCGGCGGATGCCGAGCAGTGGGCCCGGGCCTGTTTCGGAGCGGTGGAGAACAGCGCGGACGCCGTCGCCGAGATCGCCGGGGCCGACCCCGCCCTGTGGCAGGGCGCCGAGACCGCCCTGGAGGAGCACGGCACCGACTTCGCCGCGGCGCTGGAGTCCATCAAGCAATCCACGGGTCTCAAGGGCAAGAAGCTCTTCAAGCCCCTGCGCGCGGCCCTCACCGGCCGCACCGCCGGCCCGGAGCTGGGCCCGCTGCTGCCGCTCATGGGCGTCGAGCGCGCCCTGGCCCGCATCCGGGCGGCTAAAAACGGCGGTTAGGCCGGGGCCATCGGTCAGGGCGTGACCGCGAGACGCGCCCCGCGGAAGCGGCCTCCGGCCGCGGGGACGGTGGCCGGGGGCATCGCGATCGGAGGTCGCTCCCACAAGGCCCGGGGCTGAGTCGGCTGCCTGTCGATGTCTTTACCCGACCCCGGCTTCCGGGGTGGACCATTCGCCAGCTTGGCCGGGCTCCCGCCGGCGAAGCACAACCTGTCATACACCGCTTGCAGTAATCCCGTTTCGCCCCGTTGTGAACGGTGGGGCATTCAGAGAAAATTTGATGTTTCCTCCATTTTCCCTTTGGTAGCCCAATGACCCTCCACGTCTACAACAGCCTCACCCGGCAGAAGGAACGCTTCGAGCCCGCCGATCCCGCCCACGTGCGCATGTACGTGTGCGGCATGACGGTCTACGACGACTGCCACATGGGCCACGCGCGGGTCATGGTGGTGTTCGACATGGTGGTGCGCTACCTGCGCGCCCGGGGCTTTGGGGTGGAGTACGTCCGCAACATCACGGACATCGACGACAAGATCATCGCCCGCGCCGCGGAGAACAACGAGCCGGTGGACGCCCTCACCGAGCGTGTCATCGCCCGCATGCACGAGGACCTCGACGCCCTCGGCGTGCTGCGCCCGGACATCGAGCCCCGCGCCACCCAGTCCGTGGAGCAGATGATCGCCATGATCCAGGGGCTCATCGACCGCGGCTACGCCTACGCCACCGACTCCGGCGACGTCTACTACGCGGTGCAGAAGTTCGAGAATTACGGCCGGCTGTCCGGGGAGTCCGTGGAGGACCTGCGCGCCGGGGCGCGGGTCGAGGCGGAGCCCGGCAAGCGCGACCCGCTGGACTTCGCCCTGTGGAAGGCCGCCAAGCCCGGCGAGCCCGCCTGGGACGCCCCGTGGGGCAAGGGACGTCCCGGCTGGCACATCGAGTGCAGCGCCATGTCCACCAACCACCTGGGCTGCACCCTGGACATCCACGGCGGCGGCGCCGATCTGCGCTTCCCCCACCACGAGAACGAGATCGCCCAGAGCGAGGCGGCGCTGGACTGCACCTTCGCCAAGTACTGGATCCACAACGGCTTCGTGCGGGTGGACGACGAGAAGATGGCCAAGTCCCTGGGCAACTTCTTCACCATCCGCGAGGTGATGGAGCAGTACGACCCGGAGATCCTGCGCTTCTTCCTCATGAGCAGCCACTACCGCAGCCCCCTCAACTACACCGAGGACAACCTGCGCGGCGCCACGGAGGGCCTGGAGCGCCTCTATACCGCCCTGGAGGACGTGGATTCCGTCGTCTACGAGGACCCGGACCACGTGGACGAGGACCTGCTGCCCTGGGTGGTGCGCTTCCGCACCGCCATGGACGACGACTTCAACACCCCCGAGGCCCTGGCCGCCCTGTTCGAGCTGGCCCGCGAGGTGAACAAGCGCAAGGAGGAGGACCCCGACGGCGCCCGCGCCGCGGCGGGCGCGCTCAAGCTCCTCGGCGGCTGGCTGGGCCTCCTGGAGCGCGACCCCAAGGCGTTCCTCCAGCGCGATACCGGCGGCCTGCCGGCGGAGGAGATCGAAAAGCTCATCGAGCAGCGCGCCGAGGCGCGCAAGAGCAAGGACTTCGCCACCGCCGACGCCATACGCGACCGCCTCGCCGAGCACGGCATCGAGCTGGAGGACCGCGCCGACGGCACCGTCTGGCGCCGGGGGAGCCATTAGGCACGGTCGCCAAACGAAGATGTAGGAGCGGCCTCCCGGCCGCGACCGTGCCGCCTTCCGCCGGGTAGGCGGAGGGCGGCACGTAGGGTATATGGACCGATTCGGTCGCGGGCTGGAGCCCGCTCCTACAAGACGCCACTCCAACGCCGGAGCTGCCCGTCCACCCATGACCTCCGCCACCACCACCCTCGGCCCCGAAGGCCCCCTGGCGGAGGCCCTGGACAACTTCCAGCCCCGCCCGGAGCAGCAGGAGATGGCGGCGGCCGTGGAGGACGCCCTGGCCAACCAGGGCACCCTGGTGGCCGAGGCGGGCACCGGCACCGGCAAGACCTTCGCCTACCTGGTGCCGGTGCTCCAGTCCGGGCGCAAGGTGCTGGTGTCCACCGGCACCCGCAACCTGCAGGACCAGCTCTACCACCGCGACCTCCCCCTGCTGCGCCGCGCCCTGGGCGCCGACTTCCGCACCGCCCTGTTGAAGGGCCGCGCCAACTACCTCTGCCTCCACCGCCTGGAGCGCGCCGTCTACCAGGAGCGCGAGCTCTCCGGCGAGCAGCGCGCCGACCTGGCCCGCATCCGCGAATGGGCCGGCCACACCACCCACGGCGACCGCGCCGAGGTGACGAGCCTCGCCGAGGACGCCGCCATCTGGCCGCGCGTCACCTCCACCAGCGACAACTGCCTGGGCACCGAGTGCGAGCACTACGACGACTGCTTCCTCATCCAGGCGCGCCGCCGCGCCCAGGAGGCGGACGTGGTGGTGGTCAACCACTACCTGTTCTGCGCCGACCTCAACCTCAAGAGCGAGGGGGTGGGGGAGCTGCTGCCCAAGGCCGACGCCGTGGTCTTCGACGAGGCCCACCAGCTCCCCGAGGCGGCCAGCCGCTTCTTCGGCACCGGTATCAGCAACTATGGCCTGCGCGAGCTGGCCCGCGACAGCCGCGACGAGTTCGCCCAGGAGGCCGGCGACGACCCCCAGCTCCCCGAGGCCGCCCACGCCCTGGAGCGCGCCGCCGGCGACTGGCGCCGCGCCCTGGGCGAGAACGACTGGCGCGGCGCCTGGAAACCGGTGCTGGAGCAGCCCGCCCCCCGGCAGGCCTTCGACGCCCTGCGCGCGAGCGCCGACCGCCTGCAGAACGTCCTGGAGATCCATGCCGAGCGCGGCAAGGGCTTAGGCCGCGCTTTTGAGCGGGCCAAGGACCTCAACGAGCGCCTGAACTTCCTCTATGACGCCGACGACCCGGACTTCGTCTTCTGGATGGAGACCCGGGGGCGGGGCGCCTTCGTCCACGCCACGCCGCTGGAGGTGGCCGGGCCCTTCCAGCGCGCCACCGGCGGCGCCAAGGGCCAGGCCTGGGTGTTCACCTCCGCCACCCTGGCGGTGGGGGAGAGCTTCACCCACTTCTGCGCCCGCCTGGGCCTGCCCGGGGACGTGGCGACCCGCAAGTGGGAGTCGCCCTTCCACTTCGACGAGCAGGCCCGCCTCTACCACCCGCCGCGCCTGCCCGACCCCGGCAGCCCCGCCTACACCGACCGCCTGCTGGACGCCGCCCTGCCGGTGGTGGCGGCCAGCCCCGGCGGCGCCTTCTTCCTGTTCACCAGCCACCGCGCCCTGCGCCAGGCGGCGGACCGCCTGCGCCGCGAGGGCCGCTTCCCCCTGCTGGTGCAGGGCGACGCCCCCCGCGACCACCTGATCCACCAGTTCCGGTCCAAGGGCAACGTCGTGCTGCTCGGCACCGGCAGCTTCTGGGAGGGCGTGGACGTGCGCGGCGCGGCCCTGTCCGTGGTGGTCATCGACAAGCTCCCCTTCCCGAGCCCGGCGGATCCGGTTATCGAGGCCCGCGACCGCTACCTGAAGGAAAAGGGCCTGGAGCCCTTCCCCCACGAGCACCTCCCCACCGCGGTCCTCACCCTCAAACAGGGCGCCGGCCGCCTCATCCGCGACGCCAGCGACGCCGGCGTCCTCATCATCGGCGACCCCCGTCTCACCCGGAAGTCCTACGGCAAAACGTTTATGGAAAGCCTCCCGCCCATGCCCAGAACCTATGACCTGGGCGAGGTGCAGCGCTTCCTGGCCCGGGAGGGGAATGCGGAAGTCGAGCAGACGGACCACAATCGGTAAGGGGCCCGTTAATAAGCAGAGCCGGTCTGCGGGAAGGATTTGTGGGAGCGGCCTCCGGCCGCGACAACCCCAATAGGCCGAAAACCCCAACCGGAAGCCCTCCCCCCAACCGCCCCCTCCATGCTTAAATACTGGAAAAACAGGAGAGAAACCCCATGAAATGCGCAGTGAAATGGACCGACGGCGCCCAATTCATAGGCGAGAGCGATTCTGGCCACGCCGTGGTCATGGACGGCCCCCCGGACGGCGGCGGGCGCAATACCGGCGTGCGCCCCATGGAGATGATGCTGCTCGGCGTGGGCGGCTGCACCGCCTACGACGTGGTGCACATCCTCAAGAAGCAGCGCCAGGACGTCACCGACTGCCACGTCACCCTTGAGGCGGAGCGGGCGGACACCGATCCGAAGATCTTCACGCACATCAATATCCACTTCGTGGTGACGGGCAACGACCTGTCCGAGAAGCATGTGGGGAAGGCGGTGGCGTTGTCTGCTGAGAAGTATTGTTCGGCTTCTAGGCAGATTGCGCCTAGTTGTGAGATTTCGCATTCGTTTGATATCAAATAATACAATTAACAAACAAGGGATTAGTATGGAGTTGAAAGTAATAGAATTGTTATTAAGGGCTAGGGATCTGCAAGTGAACCACTTCAGTCTCTGAGTTGCTTATGGATTTGCTAAAAGAATGGGAAAAGGGTGGGATTTGGGAAGAGAATTTCTGGTCTCTTGTATCGTAAAAGCTCCTAAGTATGAAATCCATGAAATAAAAAGGAGTTAGTGGAGCGCTAACCGGGATTCTACAATTTCTATACTCACCAAGGGTTAGGTGAGATTTCGGGTGATCAATAGAAATAAATTTTTCTTCAGAGTTATCAAAATCAAAACGAATCGGAAAGGTAACAATTTTTTCCGAAATAATATCGGCTGAAACCTCATCATTCTCATAAATCTCTGGAATGTTTTGATATTCAAGAAGATTTGGGCAAGGAAAAAAAGCGAGCCTATGCCCAAGAATATCTCCCTTATGAAAGGAGTACATTAGTTGTATTATGGCACCATCAACCATCAAAAAATTATAGGCTTTGTTTTTTAGTAGGGCTTCATATAATTCTTTATATCCTTGGTTTTTAAGAACGGTGCTCAGGTCTGCTTTAGTATCAAATACTATTTCTTTATGCTTTCCGGGTTTTTCAATTATAGATGGGTAGTTTTGGTGGTCACATAAACCGGACTTGATTAGTTCGCTTGTGATTCTAGTTATTTGTTCTCTGATTTCCTCCAGGCTTGCCAAAGTATTACTCCTTCCCGCCAAGGAGGGTTTTTAGTCTGGCAATTTGTTCTTCTGGTAGATCAGATAAAAACAGGTTGCCCGCTTCAATATCGTCAAGAAGCTTACTTAAGTCTTTGGTTCCTTTTTCTAGTCTTTGTTTTTCTTCCGTGGACATGTCGCGATTTACAATATTTAGATGCTCACGCTGCTCTTCGGTGGGGTAAGTGAAATCTAAGTTAAATTTTTTGCCCCTAACCTCATTAAACTCCTCTATTAATTTTTCCATGTTTTCGCCTACACCGAGCACCCGAACCCAAGCTTTACTCCTTGTAATTGCAGAAAAAAGGCGGTTTCTAACTCGGGCAAGATTACCGAAAGAGGAATAGCAATCTTGGGCATTCATTATATAAACCATGCCAGCCTCATTGCCCTTGGCCCGATAGATTCCAGTAAAGGCTAGGGATTCTCCATCAGGTTCAAAAAAGACGTCTGGGGAAGTATCAACTCCGGCAAGATGAGAGTTGATCCCGTTATTAAATAGAGTTTCCCTGACTGGGCCTACCTCCTTCCTCGTTGTTAATGGATCCGGATTAATAATAATGATGTCATCGAATTGTAATTCTTCCTCATTTAGATTTTTTTGAATCTCCTGTGAAAGCCAGCTTGCCTGTTCGTCTTTGTCGTGAAAGCAATGAAATTGAATTAGGTCGTTTTTTGGGGAGTGGTCTTCAAGAAAAGCGGGGCTGCTGTTTTCAGTCCGCCCGAGAAGGACCCGCGAGCCATCCTCCAATGCACCATCAAGCACTTCATAACCTACATCTAGCCATAACTCCCTGTGGTCAAACATTTGAATAAGCCCAGTCCCTGTTCGAGAATCAGGCTCCCTATAAATACCAAACCCTAATGCATGAGCAGTTGTTAGTACAGGCCTTGAATTCCTGTAACATTTTTCTAAAATAATATCTTGCTTGGGCTTTCCGGGTTCTGGTTCAGTAAAACGAACACGTGGTTCGCCCTCTGAGTTATAACCGAAAACTTCTTCCGGAGGAGGAAGGGACTTTTCACTTAAACTTTGCAGTTCGTCATAAGCATAAACAAGCCTTTTTGTTTCTCCCAAAGACTCATAACAAATTCGCAGGAAAGCGGGGGCAAAGTCCTGCGCTTCGTCCACCAAAATCGCATCGTATTCAGGTTGTGGATCAGTGACCTGGGTTAATGCTTCTTCACATGCACCTTCAAATTCATATCCCCGCCCAAAACTTCTTTTGGCCGATGTATAGTCATAAAATTCCAAACCATTTCTTTGGCAGAATCGATAGTAAATCCCATCTCTATCCTGCCCTCCAGGAGCCCCCCAAGCGTTAATAATCTCAATGTTTTTCCAGTCGGGTTCCTCGTTTGTTTGCTCAATAACAAATGTGTTTATTAGTTGATGAAATTGTCCTTTTAAAGCCCTCGTGTGAAATGTAACAGCTATTTTCCAGTCGGGGTTTTGTGCATGCAGGTATGCTGCTTTTAGCGCCAAAACAATTGTTTTTCCTGAACCAGCCAGCCCTCGGATTCTTTGAACATCATCTACTGTTTCAATTACAGCGTGACCCTGTTGATTATCAAGGTTGGCAATGGAATCTTCCAAAAATTTAAGTGTTGAACCACGTGAGTTGGGGTCTTTTAAATTTCTTTTTCTTTTTCCTTTCCTTATGGTGGAAATGGACTGGACTACAGAAAGGGTGGGTTCATATACCTTGGGGTCAATATCCGGAAGGGAATCAAAAAAGGAGTCTAATGTTTTAGTATTTGTAATTGGATAGTCCCCAGTTGGGTCTGGGGAAAATTGGGCAGCAGGAGCAAAAGTCACTACCCAAGGTTCAATGATAAGCTTTCTCCCCTTGGTCAGGGTTTTATGGTTTCGAAATTTTGCAACAATTCTATTGTATGTTTCATCCTGTTCGTCTTCGTAATCTTCTATGTCTCGACCCTCAACCAAATTGAAAAGAACAACACCGTAAGTAGGGCTAACCAGAGTTGCATCAATCCGAAATCTACCTTCTGGGGTGCCAATAAGGGGGTACCCTATATAAAGGAAGCCATCAATTGAATCCCCTTTTTCATCAAAAAAGGAAGCCAATTGTTGGCTAGAAACGGGTTTGGGTGTTGAACCCCAAATTATTTCAGCCATGGTGTTGCCTTGTTTTTCTGTTTGTTAATGAGGTGTCTCTGGGATCTTTTAGAAGAAAATCAATTCAACATTTTAGACTCTTTTATATGTTGCTATGATTTTTTCTTATGCCTTTACCCTGGAGAAAAAAGGAACCCCTGGGTTCCCTACGCCCCGCGAATGGGAGCCCAATTGGATCCATATTTTTGGGATTCTATATTAGGAAATTGGGCCCGAACAGGGTGTGAAATTCGGTTCCCCTCGGGCCCGCCCGGGACGGGGTAAGGGACGCCCAGACACCCACTTTCCTACCCCAACCGGCTATAGGCCACCTGACCTGCCCCCGTTTTTTGAGCTATGGGACACCCATTTTCTTCCCTTAACGTATAGATAAGGGGCACCTGCCTTGAGTACTTTTTAGGACCTGGTGAGGGGGATTTATGTTTGGTTCCAAGAGGAAGCGATACAATGCCGATGTTCGAGAACTGCTCCCTAGATTCGGGTTTGATATAGATGATGCTGGTATGATGAAAACTTTAGATAGCCTCGACATAGCCTGGAAACATGGTTATAACAAGTATGAAGCTTCCCTCTTTATTGCGTGGCTTGTTTTCGCAGGTATGCTTCAAGGTGGGGAGACCCGGTTCCTGGAAATATATAAAAATATTAAAGATATACAAAACGATTGGGTTGCTAAAGGGGCTGTAAGATCAGACCTTTCTGGCCAGTTTGAACGTAAAATTAAGGATAAATTGGGAAGCCTGATGGAAGGGGAGGGGTTGGAGTAGAGGCGTATGGGACACCCACTTTTCTTCCTACCGTTACCGGACGTCCTTTTCAGGCTAATCGAGGGTTCCTATGGGACGGTAGATTCACACCCGAAGTGCAACACCGATCCACTGGTAGGGTCGGGTTGCCATGGGAACCGAGTACACGCACCTGCAGCCGTCTGAGCGCGAGCACCTGCGTCAGGGCCGTATCGAGGGCGCCAGTCTCCGAGGCAGGTAGGTAAGGGACACCCACTTTAAACACAATTGATCGCATTGGCTTTATGGAGCTCACTCTATCTACCCCAGCACTTCTATTCCCGGCGATCTCGCTGCTATTGCTCGCCTACACCAATCGCTTTATTGCGTTGGCCGCTTTGATCAGAGAGCTGCATGAGCGTTATCGCGAGACCGGTGAGGGCAACCTCCGCAGCCAGATCAAGAACCTTGGCCGTCGGCTCAAGTTAGTCAAGTACATGCAGGCCGCTGGCGTGGCAAGCCTATTTTTATGTGTATTCTGTATGTTCCTGCTATTCGCTGGTCAGCTAACCTCGGCCAAGTACCTGTTCGGTACAAGCCTCCTGCTCATGATGTTGTCCCTGGCAATGTCGGTGCGGGAGATTCAAATTTCGGTCGATGCGCTGAACCTCCAGCTTAACGACCTCCAGTAATTAAGTAGAGCTATTAAGTAGAGCTATGGGACACCCACTTTTCTCTCTTAGCTAGCTATGGGACCCCCGAAACCTAAGGGACACCCACTTACCTTGCCGCCTTCCCTTCCCCCTGGTGGTTTTCTATTGGTCGCGTAAAAACAGAAGGTTGGGGAGCCTTCTGGAATTCCGGGGCCACCCTACTTAACTCAGTCGAGGATGAGGGGTGGGTAAGTCCGCTGGAGTTAAGCAAGGCTCCCCGAATTCCTATGCTGGTGGGGTACCCCTTCGCTGGACAACGGCACCCCGCAGTGATTCGCTCTTGTGAGGGTTGCCGGGTTCTAGGGTAAAGGCAGCCCCTTTTCCGGTTGGGCCATAAGCTTCAAGGAGGCGATATGTCGGAACGTGCCCGCTATTCGGGAATATCCGCGATCAACCACTGGGTTACGGCGCTTCTCGTGGTGGTCATGCTCGCGCTGGGTTATGCAGTCGCGGCCGCCCCGTCAGATGCGGTAGAGGATTACGTGTCGGGACTCGGGGGATTATGTGGCTTCCTCCGAAAGCGGTCGGGGTTTGACTCGTAGTAGGCCTTGAGGACCTCG
>NZ_JBGUAW010000019.1 GCF_041821045.1 Thiohalorhabdus sp. Cl-TMA
CTCCTTCTGATTGGGTCCGTCATTTATGGGGACAAACCCAGGTTAATAAGGAGGAAGCAGGCCATTCCATTAATTCCTACCCGTCTATCGCAGCTTGGGGCGCGGACTGCAGGGTCTTCGGATCGAGGTTCCAGGGCAGCAGCGCCTCGTAGGCCTCGGCGCTATCGGTGGCGGGGAGCTCTTTGAAAAGGTGGCGGAGGTAGGCATACGGCTCGTGGCCGTTGGCCTTGGCCGTCTCGACAAGGCTGTAGAGGTTGGCCGAGGCCGTGGCGCCGGCGATGCTGTTGGAAAACAACCAGTTTTTCCGTCCCAGGACAAAGGGGCGGATGGCGTTCTCGGCGCCGTTGTTGTCGATGGGGATGCGGCCGTCACCGAGGTAGCGCACCAGGCGCTCCCATTGGCCCGCCAGGTAGTGCAGGGCCTTGCCGGTGGCGGACTTGGGCGGTACGGCCGTGAGGGCCTCATCCAACCAGGCCCGCATCTCGTCGAGGAGAGGCTTGGCCTGGTCCTGCCGGAGCCGATAGCGGGCCGCGGCGTCGAGCCCCTGGTCCCGAGCCTGGCGCTCGATGGCGTAGAGCTGCTGGATATAGTCCAGGCCCTGGCGGGCGTGGCCGGCCTTCTTGGCCTTCTTCTTGCCGTGGGCCTTGATGGCCTCGTCGAAGGGGCGACGTGCATGGGCCCAGCAGCCCACGGCCACGACATCGTCCCGGCCCGCTAAGGCAGTGCCGTAGGCGCTGTAGCCGTCGGTCTGCAGGTAGCCGTGGAAGTCGGCGAGTAGCCGCTTCGGCACCTCGTGGCCCCGGGTCGGGGCGTAACGGAAGCGGATGGCCGGCTTGCCGGGCGGCCCGCCCTTCTGGATCCACATATACGATTGGGAAGTCGCCTTCTTCCCTCGCTCCTTCAGCACCTGGACCGGCGTCTCATCCATCTGGAGCACGGGGCCCGCCTCCAGGGCATCGCCGAGGAGATTGACCAAGGGCTGGACGGCCTCGCCCATGCGCACCATCCAATGCGCCAGGGTAGCCCGGGGCAGATCCACGCCGGCCCGTTCCAGGATGGTCGCCATCCGGTACAGCGGCAGGCCATCGACATACTTGGCGGTGGCGACGTGGGCCAGCAGGCCGGGGCTGGCGATGGAACCGGGGATGGGCTGGGGCGGCATGGCCGGGGTGTGGACGCCGGTGTCCTCGCAGCAGGGGCAGGCATACTTGGGCCGGACATGCCGCAGGACCTGCACCTTGGCGGGGATGACGTCGAGCTGCTCGGCCACCTCCTCGCCGATGCGCTCAAGCGCCGCGCCGTCCTCGGCGCAGACCTTGTCCTCGTCGGGGAGATCGTGGACGATCTCCTCGCGGGGGAGATTATCCGGCAGGGGCTTGCGACCGCGCTTCGTGCGGGTATGGCCGGGGACCTCGACGGCCTCCGAAGGCCCTTCCTCGGCGGTCTCGACCTCGGCCTCGTCGAACAGGGCGTACTGATCGACGGCCTTCTCCGAGGTCGGGCCGAACTGCTTGGCCCGGAGGATGTTGAGCATCTCCTGGAGGCGCTCGGTTTCCGCCTTGTAGGAGCGGACCAGCGCCTTGAGCTGCTCGGGGTCGTCGGGGAGGGTTTCGGGCTCCGTTGCCATCCCCGAATACTACCGCAACGGCCCTTGAAAATCCAGTTTAGTTACTTGATTTTGTTACAAAACCGATTCGTAATCCAGCCGGTCATGGGGCTGGTGATGGCGCAGGTCCAGGCCGTCCAGGAGCCAGTTGAGCTGGGCGCCAGTGAGCCGGGCCACGTCGCCCTCCCAGAAGGATGGCCAGGGGAACCGGGCCTGCTCCAGCTGCTTCTGCCAGAGGCAGAAGCCCGTGCCCTCCCAGTACAGGACCTTGACCTTGTCCCGGGCGCGGTTGCCGAACACGAACAGCTGGCCACCGAGGGGGCTCAATTCCAGCTCGGCCTCCACCAGGGCGGACAGGCCCTTTATCTGCTTGCGGAAGTCCACCGGGGCCAGGCAGAGGTAGACGTCCTCCAGGGCGGGACTGGGCCGCATCATGCCGACGGCTCCAGGGCCCGGATGAGGGCTGCGGCCCAGTGGGGATCGACCGAGTCGTCCACCTCCAGGGCGGTGCCACCGGGGAGGTGGATGCGACAGCCCGCCCCCTTGGAAGGCGGCCGGGCATCGACGACCTCGGCCCGCTGGAACAGGCCGCCGTCCTGGCTGCGGCTCTTTGCCGGCACGGATTCGGCCAGCCCCAGAGTCTGGGCCAACGCCTCCGGCGACTGCTCGGACCGGGCCCAGTCCTGGAGAAGGCCGGCCCAATCGAGATGCGGATGGAGGGAGAGATCCATGGCTGCCTCCGGTTGCGATTTCAGAGGCAGGGTGCCGGTCAGGTAGGATTAGGCACAGACGGGTCGAATCGACCGCTTACGATGGAGACGATATGCTGACCTGCATCTTTCGGAGAAGCCAATCGTCAGCGAGCCCTCGCAGTATTGGAATACCCGTGTGAGCTACGCCGAGGATGGAACCATCATGGAAGTGGTTATTCTGGAGGCTTCCAAGCAGGGCGCTTGGCCCCTACTTTGCACTGATGTCGCCTGACATGTAGCCGGTGCTTTCGAATGCCCATTGGTCAGCATTGGAAGTCAACTTGAAAAAATCAGAATTCCCTAAGGAAGGGGTTATCGTGTATGCAAGGCGCAGACTTTAATCAGGAAACCAAAGATTTATTGGAAAGAATAAACAGGTTCCTCCGGGAAGAATTTAATTACAAAAAATTTCCTGCATTTTTGTCACATAGCGGAAATATATCGGCCAATCAAAAATATTTTGATTTGTATATTCGTGGGCCTTTTGTCCCTAAAGGGGATCCTGTTCCTCAAAATTCTATTGTAATTGCCAGCATAAATTTTTATAATAAAAGGCAAGGATGGGGAACGGAATTTTTGAAAATGTTAAAAGAGTACTGTTTGTTCTGGGATATTGATTATATTGTTATAGAGAGTGCGCACACTGAAGCAGTAAAAGAGTTTGCGAAAAAGAAAAACTTCCTACAGATGGAAGGGACAAAGGATTGGTTGGCGCACGTTAAAGATATTGATGTATAGATAGTCTGTCAGACTAGCCTGTGTTTTTTTCGATCGACATTCATCTCTTTTGAGCTGTAGAAGCTCTGGGGATGGAGCGATCACCCAGGATACCGTCCGGGTTGACCGGTGGGAATAGCAGACCTTCCTCGGCATGCTCGCTCCGCTGATCTCGTTCGGCTAACCAGGCCGTCCCCCGCTCTACCGCGCAGTACGGGGAGCCCTGCGGCCCGCGGGCAATGGCCTTGGACTCCGGGGCTCCCGCTGGTTGGCGGTAGATTGCCACTCGAAGTGCAATACCGGTCCACTGGTAGGGGCCGGGTTGTCATGGGAACCGAGGACCCGTACCAGCAGCCGTCTGAGCGCGAGCACCTGTGTCAGTGCCGTATCGAGGGCGCCAGCTTCCGGACCATTGGCCGGGAGCTGGGCCGGGATCCCGGGACCCTCAGCCGGGAGGTCGGCCGGAACCGACGACGAAGTGGCACCTATTGGCCCGAGGCCGCAGGACGAAAAGCTCGGGCCGGTGCTTTCGGGGCAATCGCTGCGAGGGGAATGCCGAGCTGGGCGCTTGCGTTAGGAAGCGCCTGGAGCTGGACGGCAGTCGCAGCAGTAAATTGCCGACCGCATGCGGTATGAAGGCTATGGTCGCCCGGTCAGCTGCCCGAGACCATCTACCGCTATGTCTATAGGCCACAAGGCAAGAAGCGGCGGCTGCATCGCTGCCTGTGGCGCGGCGAGCCCCGGCGCGGATATCGGGCGGCCGAACGACCCAGGGATCCGCGGATCCCGGACCAGCGCTCCATCCATGACCGCCTCGAGGCCGCCAGACTGCAGTGAGTTGGGCAGCCCTGGGAGGGCGACAGCATGCAGACCTCCGAACCCAGAAGCGCCCCATGCTGACGATCACCGAGCGCCAGTCCCGCTTTGCGCTGGCAGCGGAGCGGCCGGATCGGACAGCCGCCGAGGCTTCAAAGGTGCAAGTGCGCTTGCTGGGCCATTTGCCACCAGTGGCCCGTCGGTCTATAGGTACTACGGCAGCGAGTTCTTTGAACATGAGACTGTCACCGCCGCCACCGGGGTGGTGACTACTTCTGCGACCCTCCATGCGCCCCTTGGCAACGGGGTGCCATCGAAAACGTAAACCGCTGGCTGCGGCGGGACCTGCCCCGAAAATCCTGCTGGAGTATTACCCGGCCTAGGACCTGTTTAAGCCCTCTGGCTATACAACACCACGCCTCGCAAATGCTTGGGGTACCGAACCCCCTTGGAGGCTTTCAGCGAACAGCTCGGTGTAGCACTTGCCGGTTGAATCCGCCGGCCTTGGAGGCACGCAGGCCAATGACCATCCCTTCCCGCCAGATGCGCAGGTCCTCGATTCGCAGGGCCGCCACCGGCGAAAGGTGCCGAAATAGGCCAGGCCAGTAGGGCCCGGTCCCGGGTGGTGGCAAGGTCCTCTCCGGTCAGGGCTCCGTGACCCGCTTGAGGTCCTCCAGCAGAAGCGGGGGTGCCGAATCCGGTGTGGAATCCAGCTGGCGCCCGATACCTGCCATTACCCGCCGCATGGCCTCGGTCCGAACCGACGACGAGTGGCCATGGGCTGCGAGCCACTTAGGTAGAATCAAGAGGTAGCGCTGCAGGGTGGCGGGCTTCTTCGCCCGGGCTTGCTCGGCGATGAAGTTGGCCACTTCTTCCGGATGGGTAGGCAGCGTGCCGCCCCATTGGGTGAAGACCCTCAGGTCGGCGCGAACTACCCGGATCGTGTTTTCGGAGACACTCTTCGCCAGATAGGCCCGGGCCTCATCGGAGAGCAGCTCCTGCGTTGTCGGCCCAATGGCTTCGGTGTTTGGGTTGCTCGGCAGATTACGGGGCAGACTCATGGACACTCCTCGAATAGAAACGAAAAGAGAACATTTGTTGAGGGGGAGTCTCTCATGCCGTTTGCCGGATGGAAGCCCGTCTGATGCCGAGCGAACAGAGGTCGGTACCGGGGCCATGGCTTTTTCGAGGAAAGGGGCTATGCTACGTTTGTTCTAAATACGTTCTCAACAGGGTAGGCAAACCCGCCTGCTGCCCCGCACCTTCTGACCGTTTGACGGGTGACGCCATGGCCCAGGATCCCACGAATCCGCACGATGCCCTGCTCAAGGCCCTTCTGGACGCCCCCGAGCGGGCCGGGGTCTTTCTGCGGGAGAATCTGCCCGAGGTGCTGCGAGAACGCATGACCGATGAGCCGCCGCGCCATCTGCCGGGCAGCTTCATCGACCCCGCCATGGCGGAGACCCACAGCGACCGGCTGTTCGAGGTGCCGCTCCGGGACGGACGCACCGCCTTCGCCTACGTCCTGATCGAGCACAAATCGGGGCCCGATCCGGCCACGCCGGTCCAGCTGCTGGGCTATCAGCAGCGCATCTGGCAGCGCTTCGCGGAACAGGACGGCCAGGGGCGGGCCCAACGGTATCGGCGGTTGCCGCCCATCATTCCCCTGGTGCTCTACCATGGGCAACCGGAGTGGTCGGTGCCGTTGTCCTTGGTGGACTGCATCGACGCCGACGCGGAGCTTTTGGCCCTGCAGCGGGACTTCGGCTACCAGGTGCGCCATCTGCGCCCCGAGGAAAGCGATGCCCGGCTGTCCAGCGATCCGGTGCTGCGGGCCGGGCTGCGGGCCCTGGCCTGGGCATTTGTCGAGCACCTGGATGATGCGGCCGTTGCGCGCTTGCTGCGCGACCTGCCGGAGGGGCACCCTCTGGAACAGGCGCTTTTGCGGTATATTGCCCGGGTGTATCCCACCACGGAATCGACGGTCTACCGGGCCTTGGAAATCACCCGGCCGGAACGGGCGAAGGAGCTGATTATGACGGTAGCGGATGAATGGGTGGAGCGAGGAAAGAAGGAAGGTCGGCAGGAAGGCCGGCAGGAAGGTCGACAAGAAGGGGAGATCAACACCCTACTTCGTCAAATCGAGCGCAAGTTCGGTTCCGAAGCCAAGAAGGCATATCAGGACCGTGTAGAGAACGCTTCCGTGGGAGAGCTGGATCGGTGGCTCGATCGCTTTGCAACTGCGGATAGGGTTGAGCAGATATTCGGTAACGAATAAGGCGTCCGTAGCGCTTTGTTGAGCGGGCCGTATGCGGTTCGATTAAAGGCACCTTGAGAACCAGAAAAGCAGGGTCGGTCAAAAGGAGGGAAAAGTGGAGCTTAAGATAGAATATCCTGATTCCTTACCGGCTAGCCTTCAACAAACTCCTGAAGAATTCGAACATGAAGCTCGTATGGCTTTAGCGGTAAAGCTTTTTGAGCTCAAGCAGATCTCTTACCAGACTGCAGCTGAACTGGCAGGGGTGGAAGGAGGTCAATTTCTGCTTGCTCTCCATCGTTATGTCGTTTCGGGGATTGATTTAAGCGAAGAACATTTCCAAGCGCAGGTGCGAAATACCTAAAGTGGACAAGGAATTGTCATTGAGGCAATCTCTAGACTTTTCAAATACAAGGGAATTTCGGTGCCGAGTGGCCGGTGTTTTCACCTGCTTGAATTCCGACCCAGCAAATCCCGACAACGAGATTCTCTGGTTGGAGCCTCGTCTCCGTCGTCTAGGGCTGGGAGCTCAATGTGGAGCTTTCCCTAATAGTTTATCGCTCCATTGGGGGATGAGATCCCTCGCTTTTTTCTAGCCACGAAAATTTGGTGAAGGTTTTGCCCGCCTCTCGGAACGCCAGCAACGTACCGCAAGAAGTCGATATTGAGGCCGCCTGCGGTTCCACCTATTTCGCCCGGGGCCAAAAGTACTTCCGGGAGCGTCGGACCCAAGCGGTGAGTGCTCGTTATGAGCCAAGCCGCGGAGTTATCGAGGTGGAATCCCGTGTCCGGGGAAGTGGCAATCGGACCTACCTGCAAAGTATCTGGTTATGGCCCGCTGAGTCCGGCTTTCGGATCGAAGGATCGTGCTCCTGTCCCATGGCCTTCAACTGCAAGCATGTGGCGGCGGCCCTCCTTGGCTTGCAGGATCAGCCCGAGTTGCTCCCCTCCCTGGGCCCTTCCACGCCGGAGGAATGGCTAAGGCGGCTGGGAGAGGCGGTGCCTGAAGACCCGGGCCGGCCGCTGCAAAGCGGGGATCCCGAAGGTGTTCGTTACATTCTGGAACCGGTTCCCGGTACCCACGGCGTTCCGGAGGCCCGGGTGGTCTTGGAAAACCTGGGCTCTGGAGGGGGAATAGAGGGGGTCTACGACGTCCAGGCGCTGGAGCTTATTTCGGGAGGCCCGTCCCAGGACCGGGAGATCATGGCCTTGCTGGAGGCCTCCAGCCTCATGGCGGGTAGCCCGGAGATCCGCCTTACGGGGGCCGCGGGCGGTTTGGCCTTGCAGCGCATGGTCCGAAGTGGCCGTTGCTTCTGGCAGTCCAGCGACTGCCCAGCCTTGCAGCCAGGAGCACCCCGGCCCGTGCAGGCGCATTGGGAGCAGAACCCCGATGGGGCCTATACGCTGGCGGTTCGCACCGATCCTCCGAGCGATGCGCTTCTGGTTCTCGATCCGCCTGCTTACGTGGATGGGGAGAGCGGTGTCTGTGACACCGCCGAGTGGTCCGAGGGGGCGGCGTCGCTGGCCGCCCTGCTCACTGCGCCTCCGGTTCCCCCGGAGTCCGCGGCCGAGGTGAGCATGCGGCTGACCGCGGAAGTACCCCAGCTTGCCCTGCCAACCCCCACAACCGTGACGACCACCGACCTCACGGATACCCCTCCTGCCCCGCACCTTACCCTCCTGGGCAAGGTGGTCGGCACAGGCGCCAACCAGCAGCGCGTCCACCTGGCCCGGCTGGATTTTGGTTACGCGAGCTATGGTGTGCCTGCCATACCCCGGGAGCCGGTAACCGCCCGATACGAGGCGAACGAGGTGGTTCGCATCCACCGGGACGAAAAACGGGAACAGGAAGCCCTCGACCGACTCGAGTCGGTGGGTTTCGTCCAGGCGCCAGCGCACCTTCAAGACGATGACCACGAAGGCTTGCTCTGGATGCGTCCCGGTAACCTGGCCCGGTCGGCCCGTGGCTGGGATCAATTCCTGGAGGAAACGGTCCCCGGCCTCCGGGAAGAGGGGTGGCAGGTCACCGTCGACCCCAGCTTCCACCTCGATTTCATCACCCCGGATCGGTGCCAGGTGGAAGTGGAAGGAACCGGCGAGGACTGGTTCCAGGTTGGATTGGGCTTCCAGGTAGCCGGGGAGCAATTCGACCTGCTTCCGCTCCTTGAACCCGTCATTGAGCAGGTTGACCGGCCCGAGGACCTCCTGGGCCAGGACCGGGACCTGTATCTGCCGGTGGAAGGGTCTCAGTGGTTGCGCCTGTCCGGGGAAACCATCTACCCGATCGTGCGCACGCTGTTAGAGCTCTTTGACCGTCCGCGGTCCGAATCCGGGCACCTCGCCCTGTCCCGGATCGAGGGCCTGCGCCTGGCGGGGCTGGGGGACAGTCCCGCCGAGGTGACCTGGCAGGAGGACGCGGGTCTGCGCGCCCTGGTGGATACCCTGCGCCGTGAGGGCGGTATTCCCGAGGTGGCGCCGCCCGCGGGGCTCGCGGCCGAGCTGCGACCCTATCAGCAGCGGGGTCTGGACTGGCTGCAGTTTCTTGGCGGGGCCGGCCTCGGTGGGGCCTTGGCGGATGACATGGGCCTGGGCAAGACCATCCAGACCCTGGCCCATCTGCTGGTGGACAAGGAACAGGGTCGATTGGAGCGTCCCGCTCTGGTAGTGGCGCCCACCAGCTTACTGAGTAACTGGCGTGCCGAAATCCGGCAGTTTGCCCCGGCGTTATCTGTGCTGACCCTCCACGGTCCCAAGCGGAGTGAATGGTTCGACCGCATCGGGGATCACGATGTGGTGCTGACCACCTATGCCTTGCTTCCTCGGGACGCCGAGAGCTTGCGGGGGTGGTCCTACCACGCCGTGATCCTCGACGAGGCCCAGACCATCAAGAACCCCAACACCCAGTCGGCGGTGGCAAGCCGCTCCCTAGAAGCAAGGCAACGCCTGGCGCTGACCGGGACGCCCATGGAGAATCACCTCGGCGAGCTGTGGTCCCTGTTTCACTTCCTGTTGCCCGGACTGCTCGGCGATCAGCAGACTTTCAAGCGTCTGTTCCGCACGCCCATTGAGCGCGGTGGCGATACCGAGCGCCATGTCACCCTGCAGCAACGGCTGGCGCCTTTCCTGCTGCGTAGAACCAAGCATCAGGTGGCCAAGGAGCTGCCGGACAAGACCGAGATGGTTCAGACCGTGGCTCTCGGCAGCGCCCAGGCCAACTTCTACGAAACGATTCGGCTGGCTATGGAGGAGCGGGTGCGCCAGGCCGTGGCCAACAAGGGGTTGGCCCGCAGCCAGATAACGGTGCTCGATGCCTTGCTCAAACTGCGCCAGGCTTGCTGCGATCCGCGCCTCGTCAAGCTCGAGGGCGCCAAAACCGTGCAGGAGTCCGCCAAGCTCGAGGCGCTCATGGCGATGCTGCCGGAGATGGTGGGGGAGGGGCGCCGCATCCTGGTGTTCTCGCAATTCGCCACCATGCTCGGGCTTATCGAGAAGGCGCTGAAAGACGCCAGAATTGCCTACAGCAAGCTCACGGGACAGACCCGAAAGCGGGATGCCGCCATCGAGCGCTTCCGCTCTGGCCAGGCGCCGGTGTTTCTCATCAGCCTCAAAGCGGGAGGCGTCGGCCTTAACCTGACCGAGGCGGACACCGTGATCCACTACGACCCGTGGTGGAATCCGGCCGTCGAGGAGCAGGCGACCGACCGTGCCCATCGTATCGGCCAGGATCAGGGGGTTTTCGTCTACAAGCTGGTGACCGAGGGCACGGTGGAGGAGCGCATCCTGGGCATGCAGCAGCGCAAGGCCGCGCTGGCGGATGCGGTTTACCGCCACAAGGACCGGGATGAAGAGGTTGTGCCCCAGTTCACCGAGGACGACCTCAACACCTTACTGAGTCCGTTGGGTTGACCTCCTGCCCGCCCAAATCGGGGATTGGCACGGGCAGGAGGTCAACCGTTTAACCAGTAAAGTGCTTCTGCCGGCCCGCAACGGGCTGCACAAGCTCCCACAGGAGCGGGGCGACATCGACGCCCTTGGGGCGTCAATGGCTGGCTCGGGCCCCGTCCCTACCCAGGGGTGGTGGACCTGGCATGTCCGGCCTAGTGGGATCCAGTCTCGCGGGGTCGGGCTGGCGGTTGGACCGCCGAACGCCAGGGAAATGAATCGGCCGCGTGACAGCGACCGGCCAAAACCCGTGAGCGGGTTTTGGAGAGCGGGCCATCAGTAACCGATTTTCCGTCAACGGAAGTAGCCTGCATTGTTCGTGAATTGTTCGGCCTCGTGGATGTAGCGCTCGAACACGGTCTGGCTGCGATGGCCGGAGACGCGCCGGATCTTGAAGGGGCCTTGCGGCCAGGCAGGAGGCGGTGAGGAACCTCGGGCGCAGGCTGTGGGGCCTGTAGGTGGCCGGGTCCAGACCCGCCCGGCGGATCGCGGCTTTGAACAGTTGCTAGAAGCTCTCCGAGGGTCAGCGGGGCGTCGCGCAAGCGGCCAGTGGCGGTCAAGCCGGGAAACAGCAGCCCGTGCGGAGAGGCCCCGCCGGCTTCCTGGCACCGGGTCAGCCAGCGCTCGACCTATTACACGGGGCAGTAAGGCGAGCCCGCCGGCCCCCGGGCGATGGCCCTGGACTCCGGCGCCCCGCCCTGGTTGGCCTTGGACGGCCGCAGGCCCACGATCATCCCTTCCCGCCACGGATGCAGGTCCTCGATCCGCAGGGCCACCGCTTCCGACCGGCGAAAGGCTCCGAAATAGGCCAGGGCCAACAGGGCGCGATTCCGGACGGTGGCTAAGCCCTTCCCGGCCTGGGCGTCCATGACCCGCTTGAAGTCCTCCAGCAGAAGGGGGCGCGGAATCCAGCGTGAAATCTAGCTGGCGACCGATGCCGGCCAGCACCCGCCGCACGGTCTCGGTGCGCACTGGCGAGCCGTGGGCAACGTTCCAGGTATGGAGGCTCTATAGGTAGTGCTGCAGGGTGGCTGGCTTTTTGGCCCGCGCTTGTTCGGCGATAAAGTTGGCCACTTCCTCCTCAAATGAGAACAAAATGGAAACGTGTTTTGGGAAGTCCCCCATGCTGCTGGAGCGATGCAAGCCCCTCTGATGGGTAAGGATCGCAGCGCGGCGGAAGCGGGGATTGCTTCCGCCATGGATTTCATCGGAATGGGGGCCATGGTACGTTTGTTTTCAAAATGTTCTTAGCGGGCTGGTCGATGCGGCTTTCCCCCGCTCCCCCCCCCCCCCACCGAATGGATGAATCCCATGGCCCAGGATCCAACCAACCCCCATGACGCCCTGCTCAAGGCCTTGCTGGAAACGCCCGAGCGGGCGGGGATCTTCCTGCGAGAGAACTTGCCCGACGTGCTGCGGGATCGCATGGCCGACGAGCCGCCCCGCCACCTGCCGGGCAGCTTCATCGACCCCGCCATGGCGGAGACCCACAGCGACCGGCTGTTCGAGGTGGCGCTCCGGGACGGCCGGACCGCCTTCGCCTATGTGCTCATCGAGCATAAATCCGGGCCCGATCCGGCCACACCGGTCCAACTGTTAGGCTATCAGCAGCGCATCTGGCAGCGCTTCGCGGAACAGGACGGCAAGGGACGGGCCCAACGGTATCGACAATTGCCGCCTATCATTCCGCTGGTGATTTATCATGGGCAACGGGATTGGTCGGTACCATTATCCTTGCTGGACTGCATCGACGCCGACGAGGCGCTTCTGGTGCTGCAGCGGGATTTCGGTTACCAGGTCTGTCATCTTCGACCGGAGGAAAGCGACGCCCGCCTGTCGACCGATCCGGTGCTGCGGGCCGGACTGCGCGCTTTGGCCTGGGCATTTGCCGAGCACCTGGATGCATCGGCGATAACGCGGTTGCTGCGGGACTTGCCGGAAGGGCACCCTCTGGAACAGGCGCTTTTGCGGTATATTGCCCGGGTGTTTCCGACCACCGAATCGGAAGTCTTCCGGGCCCTGGAGACCACCCGACCGGACCGAGCGGAGGAGCTAAATATGACGGTAGCTGAGGAATGGATTGAGCGAGGGAAGCAGGAAGGCCGCCAGGAGGGACGGCAGGAAGGCCGCCAAGAAGGCCGACAGGAAGGGGAGGTTAGCACCCTCCTGCGTCAAATCGAGCGCAAGTTCGGTTCGGAGGCCAGAAAAGCCTGTCAGAACCGGGTGGAGAACGCCTCCCTGGAAGAATTGGGCCGGTGGTTGGACCGCGTCGTTACCGCGGACAGCGTGGAGGAGATCTTCGGCGACGAATAAGGCTTCCCTGCCCCTCTGGGAAGTGGCTCCGTGAGGGAGGGGGTCTAGGCGCAGCGCGAGTTCCGCTGTCGAACACTGTGGCTTTTTCAGGATCGGAACCTATTGTGAGCGCCCCGGGGTCTACCGGTCCCTGGAAATCACACGAACGGAACGAGCGGAGCAACGGGCCATTACGGGCGCTGTGACGCACTAAGTGGAATTAATGGAATGGCCTGCTTCCTCCTTATTAACCTGGGTTTGTCCCCATAAATGACGGACCCAATCAGAAGGAG
>NZ_JBGUAW010000020.1 GCF_041821045.1 Thiohalorhabdus sp. Cl-TMA
GTCTGGACACCTCTGATTATAAAGGGAAAAAGCCTCACGCCATACTTGTGTCTGGGGCCTCCGATGAATTAGCCGGGATGACTGCTGTGCCAGAGGTGCCCCGTCAACCCCAAACAGGTCTTGCGCCTGTTGGTGCTCCTATGACCTGCCCCGGTTTTTAGGAACAGTTCCTACTTAGTAGAGTCCAGGGGTTATTCGGCCATCTCTGGCTCGTCGTCTGTTATCTTCGGGCACTGGCGATAGGCCGCCGCGAATTCGGCCGATGTTCGGTAGCTGAGCGACGAATGTGGGCGTTGCCCATTGTAATCCTGCCACCAAGCCGCGATTTCCTCCCGGGCATGGTGCAGGCTGGTGAACCAGTGCCCGTTGAGGCATTCGTCCCGGAATCGCCCATAGAAGCGCTCGATGTAGGCGTTCTGCGTAGGCTTGCCCGGCTGGATGCGCTTCCGGTCGATGCCGCGCTCATAGGCTGCCCTGGTCCAGCGCCTTACCGGTGAATGCCGGCCCCTGCTCGGTGCGGATGGCAAGGGGGAAGCCTCGGAACCGCCCGGCCTGCTCCAGGATGCGGGTGACTTGCTGCCCGGAGATGCCCCGCTCCGGCACCACGTCGATGGCCTCCTTGGTGAAGTCATCGACGAGGCAGTCAGGATCTTGACTCGCCGCCCACTGGCCAGGGCAGCCATGTTGAGCTCCAGGGGCCAGACCTGGTCCGGACCGGGGGGGGCAGCGGCAGCGCCTCCTGTTCCACGGCGACGCCCTGGCGCCGTTTCCGGCGGCGCACACCGCCAACCCCGCATCCTTGTGATTGATCGTATGCCCGTCCCGCCGCAGGAGAGCGTGAATGCGCCCGCCGAAGCCGAACCTGCGCCGCTCCTGGGCATGGTCGATGATCCGCTGCTGAAGCTACGCCTCCTCTCCGCCGATTGGCGGGATGCGTAGCGCAGCACCGGACCGGAAGATCCCCGCAAGCCGACAGGCCCGCCGCTCGGAGGTGGCCGTTTGCGCCCGCATCCAGGCTGCCCCGCCCTCCGTTTGGCCTGCGAGGTCGCTACTTTTCCGACAGCGCCGCCTTCAGGGCCTCGTTGTCCAACATGCTGTCCGCCAGCAGCTTCTTCAGACGCTGATCTCTTCTTCCAGCGCCTTCAACCGGCGGGCCCCCGACACCTCCAGACCGCCGTACTTCATTCGCCAGTTGTAGAACGTGGCGTCGCTGAAGCCGTATCTCCGGCACAGATCCGCTACGCCTCCCCGGATTCCGCCTCCTTCAGAATCCGGGGGCCATCTGCTCCTCCCTGAACCGCTTCTTTTTCCCGTCCGCCTCCTCGGGGGGTAAGCGGACTCTACTAGGTTTTGACTGGTCCGGAAAACGGGGAGCAGGTCACCTAGGCTGGCAAGGGATGGAGCTGGGACCGCACGCCAGTTAGCCGTACCCCACAGGATCCGGCTACCCCTGTTTGCTTTAGTAGCTGGCGGTGACGACCAGAATCAAAGTTTGGTGTACAGATATCACCTATATGCCGCGAGGCTTGTTGTACCTCGTGGTTGTGCCCGACTAGCCCCTATGTATTTGGCCTGCCGCTCCTTAGCCTTCGTGGATTAGGCTTTGGGGTGGAACTCCCAAGCCCAGAGCAGACATGAGGAGGGCAGGCCATGGATAAGTTTAGCGCCTACGTGGGTCTGGATGTCCACAAAGACACCATCGCCGTTGCTGTTGCCTTTCCCGGCCGGGAGGAGTCGGTGCTCCGCGGCGAGATCCCTAACGAGTCTAGCGCCATCCGCCGACTGGCGGGTAAGCTGGCCCCGAACGGCGAGATACTTAGCTTATGCTACGAAGCCGGCCCCGCGGCTACGAGGTGTATCGCCAGCTTGTGGGCGTGGGCCACGGCTGCGATGCTGTCGTCCCATCCCTTATGCCGCGCCGGTCGAGTGAGCGGGTCAAAAATTACCGCCGGTATGGGAGCCAGCTGGCCCGGCTGCACCGCGCCGGGGAACTGACCGGGGTCTGGGTGCCGGACCGCGAGACCGAGGCCATGCGGGACTTGGTCCGGGCCCGGGACGATGCCAAACGGACGGAAAACAGGCTAAACAGGGGGTGTCGGCTTTCCTATTGCGCCAGGGCCAGCATTACCCGGGGCCCACCAACAAGAAGTGGGCCAGACCCCATTTTCAGTGGCTGGCCCAGCAGTCGTCCGACACGCCTGCCTAGCAGGCAGTCTTCCAGGAGTACCTGTACAGCCTCCGGGAAGCGGCCAACCGGGTCCAGGCCTTGGAAGCGGAAAGGCAGCCCGCAGCTGGGTGCTGGCGCCGGTGGTTCAGGTCCTGATGGCAATGCGGGGCATCTGCTTGGTCAACGTCGTGACGCTGCTGGCGGAGTTCGGTGATCCCACGTGGTTTCAGTCGCCGAGGCAGCTGATGGTTTACCTGGGGCTGGTGCCCAGTGAGCCCTCCAGCGGCAATCGGGAGCGCCGGGGACCGATTACCAAAACGGGCAATGCCCGGGTCCGAAAGGCCCTAGCAGAATCGACCTGGACGTCCCGCTTCCCGCCGAGGAAGATCCCGGAAATCCGGCGCCTGGAAGCGGTCGTCCTTCAACCGGCCCGAGACATTGGCTGGAAGGCCCAGCGATGGCTCTATCATCGTTTCCGGCATTTGATGCGCCAAGGCAAATTCCTCCCAAGTGGTCGCGACAGCCGGGGCCCTGAACTGGCCGGCTTCCTCTGGGCGCTGGCCCGGGAAACGACCCCGAAGGGTGCCCAGGCATGAGCCGCCAAAAATGGTCTGACCCAGGTTAACGATAGTAACTTCCGGCAAATGGACTCACGGTCGGGACCGGTAGTGGGAATCCTCGCGCACATTATGAGATCGGCCACCGGCGCAAATGCTCGCACCTAGGCCGAGGTCGCCCCGCGACGGATGACGGGAATGGTGGTACCGACCCGCGAATGTAGGTTGGATCCACCGTCGCAACGACCCGATTCTGAACCGATTTGCCTAATTGTTCTTTCAACCAGAAGGCCGGGCTTGACAGGGCCAAAAACATGTCAGTGTGCTGTAGCATCAGGTTGACGCTGTGCTCCCGCACGTGGCAGCCACGGCGTGCCCTACCTAGATGTCGGGACTCGGAGGGTTGTGTGGCTTCCTCCGAAAGCGGTCGGGGTCTGATTCGTAATACGCCTTGAGGACCTCGACCGGGGTCCGTGCGGCCAGGTTCTTTTGGGGCATCTGGCCGTTGTACAGGCGGCGATAGCGTTCCAAGGTCGCTTCCAGCTCCTCCCGGTTCCGGAGGTGAACGGAAGCAAGAACCTCGCTGATCCGACCGTTGAAGCGCTCCACCAAGCCGTTGGTTTCCGGCTGCCGGGGCGGAATGAGCCGGTGCGCAATGCCCTGTTCGGCACACAACTGGTCTACGGGGTGCTTCCCCGACGGCTGCCTGTCTGGGCGATGCAAACGGTCCGTGAAGCAGGCCTCATTGTCCGACAACAGGTGCGTGATCTGGAACGGGGCCCGCTGGCTCAGGTTGTTCACGAAGGACCGGGCTGTCGCCGCCTTGCGGTCGGCGCGGATCTCGAAATACACCCACTTGCTGGCCCGGTCGATGGCCACATAGAGGAATTGCCGCTCGGTTTCCTCCGGCAACTGGGGCAGATACTTCAGGTCCACATGGACGAAGCCCGGCTCGTAGTCCTTGAACGTCTTGCGGCGCTGGGCCTGTTCCGCTGGCTCACCCAACAACTGGGCCCGCAAGGCCTTCAGATCGTTGACCTCGTTGCGCTTGAGGCAGCGCAGTAGCGCAGCCCGGGACAGGCTGGGATCCAGGAAGTCCCGGGCGATGCGAAGCAGGTCATCCACGGGCAGCAGAAACAGCTTGCGCAGCTCCACGAGGACGGCTTCGGTCTCCGGCGCCATCGAGGTCCGAATGCGGTACGGCACGGGCAGGAGCCATCTTCCACCGTCTGGCGCCGTTTCCATTTGCGGACCGTGGTCTCGGAAAGCCCCAACTCCCGGGCCAATTTGGTCGTACCCTTGTCGGACTCCTGGATATAGCGCCGAATCCGGGGCGGGCAGTGGTCGCGTTGTCATGAAGCCGGGTGCTCAACCTTCCACCTCCTCCAACAGGTATTCAACGACCGACCGCGCTTCCAGGTAAACAAGACTACGGGGAGGGAGACAATCCTCCGAGGCCAAACACCTAGATGTGGGATTTGAATAGATTGTCCACGGGTTTCAACCCACTAACGCTGAAGGTGGGAAACTGCAGCAACCTGGGAGAAACCCCGTGGACGTCTGCCGCAAAATGCCCGGCCTGCACCGGCAGGTCGAGCGGTATGGGTCCGACGCGTCCTGGAAACGGGACGCAGTTTCCGGTCGGTAGCTGCCGAGTCGGGGTCTGCACCCGGACCCGTGGGGAAATGGGTGCGGCGGTATCAGGCAGAGGGCCAGTCCGGCCTACAGGAGCGCTCCTGTAGGCCGCGCCGGAGTCCGGGGGCAACGGCTCCAGGCCGGGTCCGGCGAATCGTGCGGCTGCGCCGCCTGGGCTGGACCGGCAAGCGCATCGCCCAGACCTGCGGGATCTCCCGGGCCACGGTGTCCTGCATCTTGCGGCTGCGGAAGCTCAGCCGGGCGCGGGACCTGGTGCCGACGCGGCCGGCCAACCGCTATGAGCACGAGGCGCCGGGCGACTTGGTTCACCTGGATATCAAGAAGCTCGGACGCTTTGCACGGCCCGGTCACCGAGTGACCGGGGACCGCACGCAGGGCTCACCCAGCGCCGGCTGGGAATATGTGCATGGGCAGCCGTGGATGATGCCTCCCGGCTCAGCTATGCAGCGGTGAAGCCCAATGAGCGCCAGGAAACGGCCGAGCGATTTTTGCGGGAAGCCCTGGCCTACTTCCGGCGCCTCGGCATCCGCCACGTGCATCGAGTACTCACGGAAAATGGCAGTTGCTACCGCTCCAGGCGATTTCGGCGGGTGTGCCGCGGTTTGGGCATTCAGCAGGGCTTCACCAAGCCCTATTCGCCGCAAACCAACGACAAGGCGGAGCGCTTCATCCAGACGGCGTTGAACGAATGGGCCTATGCAGCGGAGTACCGCTCCTCCGAGCAGCGCCGCCAACGGCTGCCCGAGTGGCTCAAGGAGTACAACTGGCTACGGCCACATGGAAGTCTGAACGATCGGCCACCGGTCAGCGTACTGGGGTAACCGGGGACAACTTCTTGCTACAGCACAACTAGTTCCGACGCATGATTGGAGGATTATCCAGGCGGGAACACCTTGGACTCACAAGCGAACTATGCCGCGGCCTTTACGAGAAGTTCTCGCTCCCCCGCCCCGGGAGGGGGCTTATGCAGGCGGCGTGGGGTCGGTCAGTCGGACCCTGCTAAAGCGATCGGCGCGTACCACGGCCTGAAATAACCAATTCCTGTTGTGTAGGCCGACAGGTCAAACTGCAGACGATCCCCACTGGAGGATGGCCGGTCCGGGCAAACTTAGCTGGAGTTGACCCGCTTTCGTGGACACCTGACCCTTTGGCTTGAAAGGAGTCCACGATGGCCAAGTCGCAAGCCCGGTATTCGGCGGAATTCCGGGAACAGATGGTGGAGCTGGTCCGGGCGGGCCGGAGCCCCCACGAGTTAGCCGAGGAGTTTGAGCCCTCGGCCCAGACGATTCGCAACTGGTTTCTCCAGGCCGAGCGGGACGCCGGAAACCGCTCGGATGGCCTGAACAGTGAGGAGCAGGCCGAATTGTGTCGCCTGCGCCAGGAGAACCGCCAGCTCCGGGAGGAGCGGGAGATCCTGGGAAAGGCCGCGGCCTGGTTCGCTCGGGAATCCAAGACGGTTCCACCCGAATCTTCCGATTCGTGAGGGCGAACCAGGCAATGCATTCGGTGGCGACCATGTGCCGGGTACTGGGCGTCTCTCGCAGCGGCTTCTACGCCTGGCGGCGGCGCCAGCCCTCGGCTCGGGAGCGGGCCGATCGAGCCCTGCTCGGCCAAATTCGGGCCATCCATGGGCGGTCTCGCGGTACTTACGGAGCGCCTCGCATTCATGCCGAGCTGGCTGAAGCTGGATTCCCGGTGAGCCGCAAACGCGTTGCTCGGTTGATGCGGCAGGACAGCCTGCGCGGCGTGACGCGCCGCAAGGGCATCCGGACCACCACGCCGGCGCAGCAGGAGCGCCCGGCGCCGGACTGGGTGGACCGAGCTTTCCAAGCCGAGGCACCGGATGCGCTCTGGGTCTCGGACATTACGTATATGCCCACGGACGCCGGCTTTCTGTACCTGGCCATGGTGCTCGATGTTTTCAGCCGCCGTGTGGTCGGCTGGTCGATGGCCGGCCACATGCGCACCGAACTCGTGCTGAACGCCCTGGATATGGCGGTGCACAGCCGCAAGCCGGAATCGGTCATCCACCATTCCGACCAGGGATGTCAATACACCTCGCTGGCCTTCGGTCAGCGCTGCCAGGAGGCCGGCATTGCCCAGTCCATGGGCTCGGTCGGGGATTGCTATGACAACGCCCTGGCCGAGAGCTTTTTCGCGACCCTCGAATGCGAATTGATCGACCGTCAGCGCTTCCGAAACCACCCGGCGGCCAAGCGAGCGATCTTTGAATTCATCGAGGGCTGGTACAACCCGACACGGCGCCATTCCGCCCTCGGTCAGCGCTCCCCCAGAGACCACGAGCAGGCCTGGCAGGAGGCTGCTTAACTCAAACCGTTACCTGTCCACCGAAGCGGGGTAACTCCAAAGGTCCAGTAGGGGGCGTGCTCGTCAGAACATAGGTGGTATAATCGGACGCCATTTTTGGGGTCCTATGGGACTCATGGGCAACCATTCGACGATGTGAAGGGTTATTTGTCCTTTGGAGTGTTTTGTATATCAGTAATGGTTATGCTTATTTTTTAAAAATACGACTTATAAAGTTTTTATTACCTTTTTGCGGTTTGGGGCGTTGGAATTTCATGCTTGGCGGAAGTGTTGGAGTAAATTTTTTCTTGGGATCGGTCGCAGAGGGATCGATATGTTTTGCTAAGTAGTATGGATAGTCTCCGCCAAAGGTGAAAAGTTGTGTGTTATCTTTGGTTAGTGGGCTGAAGTTTATGGTTGATAAGGTATTGAAATTTACCAAAGCTGAATGCAAGGAGGGTGATAAATGAAGACTGCTTTGGTTTGTGGCGCTGGCGGGTTTATTGGATCTCATTTGGTAAAACGATTAAAAGAAGATGGTTTTTGGGTCCGAGGTGTAGATTTGAAATATCCTGAATTTTGGAATACTTCCGCGGACGATTTTGCTATTGGGGATCTCCGAGACTATAGCTTTTGTCGCCAGATTGTTGATCAGGGTTTTGATGAAGTTTACCAATTGGCGGCAGATATGGGCGGAGCTGGTTTCGTATTCACTGGTGAGAATGATGCTGACATTATGCAGAATTCGGCCTCCATTAACTTGAATATGCTAGAAGCCTGCTATCGACGTAATGTGGGCCGAGTATTTTACTCTTCATCAGCGTGCATGTATCCCGAATACAATCAGCTAGACCCGGATAATCCAAACTGTGCTGAGGACAGTGCTTATCCAGCCGAACCGGACAGTGAATACGGCTGGGAGAAGTTGTTTAGCGAGCGCATGTATTTCGCTTATCAGCGGAATAAGGGGCTGGAGGTTAGGGTGGCTCGCTACCACAATATTTTCGGTCCTTATGGGTCCTGGCGTGATGGACGGGAAAAGGCGCCTGCCGCGATCTGTCGAAAGGTGGCTTCAACTCCAAATGGGGGAGAGTTGGAGATTTGGGGTGATGGAGAGCAAACTCGGTCTTTCCTTTATGTGGATGAGTGCTTAGAGGGAACCTTGCGCTTAATGCGATCCAACTCGAGTGGTCCGGTCAATATCGGTTCCGATGAGATGGTTAGCATTAATCAGCTAGCAGATATAGTTATGAATATTGCTGGTAAGAAGCTGGTGAAAAACCATATTGAAGGTCCACTCGGCGTGCGGGGACGGAACTCGGATAACAAACTGATTGAACAAGAACTCGGTTGGCGTCCGAGCAGGCCGCTGCGGGAGGGCCTGGAAAAGACTTATCGGTGGATTGAAGAACAACTTCGTAATAAGGGTCGGCTTCCTGGAAATGGCGCTGCTAGCTGAGGAGGACTGCGTGCGTCCCCCTAGGGTTGCTATCCTCTATCACTACATGCACCCCGATGATGTGGTGAGTGCCCACCACTTCGATGGAGTTGCTGAGGATCTTGCGGGGCAGGGGTGGTCGGTTGAGGCGTTACCATGCAATCGCGGCTGCCGGGAGGAAGGCCGCACGTATTCCTCCCGAGAAGTCCATAAGGGGGTTCTTTATCGTCGAGTATGGCGGCCCAAGTTTCGCCAAGCCTCCTTCATGGGTCGTTTGGCCAATGCAGTTTGGATGATTGTTGCCTGGAGCCGGCTTGGCTTTCGGCGTCGGATCTACCGTCCGGATGCTGTCTTGGTGGGGACCGACCCGGTTTTCGCCGTCATAGTTGCAATCCCTCTAAAAGTGCTCGCCCCGAAAATCAAGGTTGTTCATTGGTGCTTCGACATGCACCCTGAAGCCGCTTTGGCCAGTGGTGTTTTGCAGTCATCCAGCCTGTCCGTTCGCCTCATGCAGGCGATTATACGGTGGGCCTATAATCGTTGTGACATCATCGCAGATCTCGGCCCCTGCATGCGCCGGCGCTTGCGCGTCTACGGGCATCGAGCTCATGAGGTTGAGCTAACACCTTGGGCTTTGGGTGAATATCCAGAGCCAGTCAAAGCTGACCCAGACACGCGCCGAGAATTGTTTGGTGATGCTAGCCTGGCTCTGCTTTATTCAGGCAATTTTGGTGAGGCCCACAGCTTTGAGGAGTTGTTGCGCCTGGCCCGGTTACTACGAACTGAGCCTGGGATCCATTTTTGCTTTGCCGTGCGGGGCAACCGTTCTCATGCTCTGAAAGAAGCGGTTACGGAGGAGGATCATAATGTAAGCTTTGCTGGCTTCGCCTCTCTGGCGGAGCTGGAAAAACGTCTCGGCTCGGCAGATATCCATATGGCTAGTCTCAGGCCCGAGTGGTCTGGGATTGCGGTGCCTTCGAAGTTTTTCGGAAGTTTAGCTGCCGGGCGTCCGGTAGTTTTCGCGGGAGGGGGCGATAGCGGTGTTGCAGAATGGATTAGGCGTTATGAGGTGGGGTGGCACCTTGCCCCAGATGGGGTAGAGGAGGTCGCGCATGTTTTGCGTGAATTGGCTCGAAACCCTAGTTCACTTCGTGAAATACAGGAGCATTGCCATTGTATCTACCAGAACCACTTCTCCCGTAAACGGATGACTAGGGAATGGGATGACCTTCTACGGTTGCACACTGAACGTACCGTACGAAGCCACCATGCGAGAAGTTCGGAGCGTAAACCTTTAGGAAGCGAGGAATAGCTTGAAAAATACCGGCCGGGAGGCCGGCCTTTCTTTGAAGGTCGGGGCAGGGAATACCTACCCGTGGTTCTTGGAAAATCTAAAGGAAATTTGAAGCTAACTTTCTATGAATACTAAGGAAGTTCACTCTATTGTCCCAGTTCTCCTTTCCGGAGGTTCGGGCACTCGTCTTTGGCCCCTTTCTAGGTCCCAATTCCCCAAGCAGTTTCTGCCCCTCGCCGGCGAGCGGACCATGCTCCAGGAAACCATGGAGCGGGTGGCAGGGGTCGCGGGTATTTCAGCCCCTATCCCGGTTTGCAATGAGGCCCATCGGTTCCTGGTTGCCGACCAGCTCCGGGAAATGGGTTGGGGAGACAATCCCATATTGCTGGAGCCGGAAGGGAAAAACACGGCCCCCGCCATTGCTTTGGCCGCTTTGGAAGCAGAGCGGTTAGACTCGTCAATTCTACTATTGGTGCTGCCTGCCGACCATGTCGTCGATGAGCCGGAATTCCTCCAAGAAGCTATTACGGTAGGGAGGGAGCCCGCTGAACAAGGTTCCCTGGTTACCTTCGGGATTGTACCGAATGCTCCCGAGACAGGTTTTGGTTACATCCGAACTCAGGAATCTCCGGAGGGTCAGCTTGAACCCCTCGCCGTGGCGGAGTTTGTGGAAAAGCCTGACCGGGGGCGGGCCGAGACCTTCGTCGAATCTGGGGACTATTTTTGGAACAGTGGCATGTTCCTATTCCGGGCAGATACTTATCTTTCCGAGCTAGGCCGTCATGCTCCTGAAATCTTGGGGGCTTGTCGGCAGGCTTTTGAGTCTGCCGAACGGGACATGGACTTCGTGCGGGTAAATGCTGAAGCCTTTGCCAAGTCCCCGGAGGATTCCATTGACTATGCCGTTATGGAGAAAACCGAAACGGCCTATATGGTACCCATCCAATCGGGCTGGAGCGACGTTGGGTCTTGGTCAGCCCTTTTTGAAGTGACTCCAAAGGATGAAAACGGCAATGTGGTCCGCGGGGATGTGATTTCCCGGGGTGACAGCAACTGCTACCTGCGGGCGGAAAGCCGGCTCCTGGTCACCTCTGGTCTGGAGGACCATGTAGTGGTGGAGACCGCTGATTCAGTTTTGGTGGCTCACAAGAATCAGGCGCAGGGGATCAAAGGGCTGGTCAACCAGCTCAAGTCTGAAGGCCGCGATGAGCATCAGGTCCATAGGCGGGTTTATCGTCCTTGGGGGGCTTATGAGCAGATCGCCTTGTCCAAGCGGTCCCAGGTCAAGCGCTTATTCATCAAGCCCGGGGCGTGTCTCTCCCTGCAAATGCACCATCATCGGGCAGAGCATTGGGTAGTTGTGCAGGGAACCGCCCAGGTTACTCGAGACGGGGAAATTTTTCTTTTAACCGAAGACCAATCGACCTATCTTCCGGTTGGGTGCTATCACCGGATTGAGAATCCCGGGGTGATTCCCTTGGAGCTTATCGAGGTCCAAACCGGAGGTTATCTGGGGGAGGACGATATTGTCCGCTTTGAGGATTCTTACGGGCGCGGCTGAAAACTAGCTCAGAACTTTTTGCGGGCATAAGTGAGGTTTAACACAATTCTTCCCCGTTCAGATGAGCGATTGATAGGGATGGTGGTTCAGATCCAACCGGATCTTCCAGGGCGTGTACAGGTAGCGGAGGATCTGCTTGAGCTCGGCAGGCTGGGCGGGGGACCAGTCGGCGGCATTGGACACCCCCTTGATCAGCTCCACGGGGATGGCGAGCGCATCGATGCGGTCGCCGTTGCGCGCCGGGTCGCTAAGGCTTTCCCGGGGAGGCGGGTGGTGTACGAAAACCCGCATGGAGAAATCCGGATATTTCTCTGAGAGGCGTTCCCGGACGATGCCCCGGAGCACGGAGGAAAGGGAATCTGCCAGTGCGGGGCCGGTGTTTTGGGGAAGGGCGGTGCAGACCACCCAGATCGTTTTCTTACGCAGGAAAGGGATCAGCGTGAGTCCGCAAACACCCCTCCGAGCCTCGAGATCCGTATACGCAAAATGATCCACGATTCCTCCTGGGGGAGACATGGCTACGGCAAACGGGCGGATCACCCGTACTTCCTGCATACCTGGAAGAGGTCGTTAAGGCAAAGGGTCAGGGCGGCGGCTACCTGGGCATCGCTGTTGGTGGAGCCGTAGTCCGGGGAGAGGATGATTACCGTATCGGCCCGGTCGATATTGGCCCGGCGTAGCTTCTCCTCGTCGATGGGCGAGCCCTGCACGAAGCCGATCTCCTCGGCGGAAACCGGGTTGGTGTCCACCACATCCGTAACCAGGTAGACCGGCTTGCCGTGGAAGGCGGTGTCTGCCCGGAATTCCCGCGCAATATCCCGGACCCGCCTCCCCGAGGGACAGTTCAGGATCAGCATGTGGTTCTGGTCGTCCACGGGCAGCAGCCCCCTTCGCTCTTTCTCGTGGTGGGAAACCACCTGCTCTGCCACCACCCCAATGAACATGCTGAACACCGGTAGGCCCACGAAGGCAATGGCGATGACCGTGGCCCAGCGCGCCGGGGCAGTGGTAGCGCTGAAGTCGCCGTAGCCGATGGTGGTCACGGAGATGATGCTGTACCACAGGGCGTCCCCGAGCCCGATCCCGGGGTCGAGCTGCCCGTCGAACCACCAGAAGGCGACCGCGTTGCCGAATAGGCTCGCCAGCAGGAGAACAAAGATGGCAGCTGCCGTCCGGCCGGGGCGGCTGCGGACGGAGCGTAGAAGCGTTCTCCATAGGCGGGCCAGGGCGAATGGCACGGAGTGGTTTCCTTGGTCCCCCTGGCTGTCAGGGTAGTTGTCGCTCCTTGGTATCCTGTTATTACAAAAGCCAGGGCGATAGGAGCCGGATTTGGC
>NZ_JBGUAW010000021.1 GCF_041821045.1 Thiohalorhabdus sp. Cl-TMA
GTCTTCAATCTGTTCGTACTGTGCTTGGGTGATTTCCATTAGCACAGTATATCAAATAGCGTTAACAGGCCCTAGGAAATGGCGGCGGCGACCTTCTACAGGGCAGGGCCGGTGCCGATCGCTTGGCCGGCGGCGCCGGTGACGACACCCAGAGGGGCGGGGCCGGTGATGATACCCTGATCGCCGCCGGTGGCAGGGATCTGCTCGAGGGTGGAGCCGGGCGGGATCGCTACGTCTATCGCTCCGGTACGGCCACCATCGTCGACTCAGGTAGCGGCAATACCTTGGCGTTCGGCTCCGGAATCTCTTCCGGCGACATAACTCTTGGGCTGGGCTCGCTCAAGATTCGGGTCCCGGGCGAGGGATCGGTGCATATCGAGGGCTTCGATCCCGACGACCCCTATGGCCAGTTCCCCATTGATACCTTTCGCTTCAGTGGTGGTGCCGAGCTAACGTATCGTGATCTGCTCGCGCGCGGCTTCGACCTCTATGGCACCGTCGGCGATGACGTTATCCGTGGCACCGTCCTAAACGACCGTATCCGGGGTAAGGCTGGCGACGATCGACTGATCGGTAAGGCAGGCGACGATCGGCTAATAGGAGGTGCCGGGGTCGATGTCCTGGAGGGGGGGATTGGCACAGACCGGGCTGACTATAGCCGTTCAAGTGCGAGGGTTTCCGTGAATCTTGCCACCGGTTCCGCCATTGGTGGCACAGCCGCCGGCGACACCCTGAGCGGTATCGAGGGCTTGATTGGCTCGGCGTACGGGGATTCCCTGACCGGAGACCTTGGCGACAATCCGCTGGTGGGCCGGGCCGGCGATGACCGACTGCTCGGTGGTCGAGGCGATGACCGCCTTGCTCCCGGCGCCGGACAGGACCTCCTCTTCGGCGGTTGGGGAACCGATACTGCAGATTACTCCGGGGCAGCATCCGGAACCCGAGTGGATCTGGCCCTGGGCTATGCTCGGAAAGATGGCGAGACGGATGTACTCGCCTCTATCGAAGCGGCACAGGGATCGGCCCATGCCGACGCCCTGAACGGCGACTGGGGGGAGAACTATCTTGCGGGAGGCGCCGGGGATGACCGCTTGGCCGGTCGTGCGGGGGCCGATGAGCTGGTCGGCGGCGCCGGCAACGACATCGCCGATTACAGGGGCTCATGGGTGGGCGTCTCGGTGGATCTGGCGGGAGACACCGCCTTGGGCGGTACCGCCCGGGGCGATTCCCTTACCGGAATCGAATCGCTGGCCGGCTCGAGGCGCGGTGATCGTCTGGCTGGTGATGACGGGGCTAATGTCCTGGCCGGCCGTTATGGGAAGGACCATCTGGATGGGGCCATAGGAACCGACTGGCTGCGGGCCGGAATCGGTTGGGATTCTGCCGAGGGCGGTGCCGGTAACGACGCTCTGGAGGGTGGTTATGGCCGGGATAGCCTCGTCGGTGGCGTCGGTAATGATCTGTTGGCCGGGGGCGTCGGCAACGACGAGGTATCGACTGGCGGAGGCGCCAACATGGTGCTGCACAATCGCGATGGCGGTCGTGATCGGGTCGATGCCGCCGGTACCGACCGGCTCACAGTCTCCCTGGGCGGCGGGATCGCCCTTGAGGACCTGAGCCTAACCCGCCACCGGAACGACCTAATTCTTAACATTGGCGAGCGGGTTAACAAGGCTGGGCCGCGCTCCGCGCCCTGGGGCAAGGCCCTGGGGCTGGGTGAGGAGGTGATCTTCGAGGACTGGTATGCCAGTGCTAGCTGCCGGCCAGATTCAGTAACCCTGCAGATGGTCACAGAGGCTACCGGCAGCTATGACCCGAACGCGGACAAGACTCGCCTTCGCGATAAGCTCAACCGCTACGACTTCACCAAGATTGTCGAGGCCTTTGACCAGGCCAAGGGCGGCAGGGGCCGGCGTTGGGATGTCATGGATTCCGCCCTAGCCAACCACTTGGAGGGCAGTGACACGGAGGCTCTCGGCGGCGAGCTGGTCCACCGCTATGGTGTGAAGGGCAGTTTGGAGGGGGTCTCCCGGCGTACGGTGCTGGCTACCCTGGCTGACGAGCGTTTCGGGGAGGAGCCGCAGAGCCTGAAAGGTACCAGCAGCGGCTGACACAAGGGGGACAACCGTGGAAAGCCAGGACAGGGACGAGCGGCCCGCCCCCGAGTTCAATCCGCGGCTGCTGGAGGTGGTCCACCGGCCTCCCTCGCCACGGCCGCGACTCATACTTGGGGTATTGCTGGCGCTGGTTGTGGGTACTCTGATCTGGGCTGCCATCGGCCAACTGGACGTGGTGGCTAAGGCGGAGGGCAAGCTGGTGCCTGAGGGTCGGCTCAAAATCGTCCAGCCTTTCGAGAAGGGCCGAGTTGAGCGGATTCTGGTAGAGGAGGGGGATCGGGTCAGCCAGGGCGAGCCGTTGGTGATTATGGATACCCGGCTCGCTGATGCCGATCTGAAGCGTGTGACCTGGAAGCTGGCCAAGGCTCGACTGGAACTGCGCCGGATCCGGGCGGAGCTCCAGGGCCGATCCCTAGAGAAGCGGCCGGAAGATCCCCCCGTTCTATTCCAACGGGTCAAGGCCAAGTACCAGGGCCACAAGCAGTCTTACCGGGATGCCCTGGTTCGACACAGAGCCCGGTTGGAGCGTGCTCGTAAGGAGCGAGCCTCGGCCAAGGCCACCCGAAAGCAGCTCCAGCAGACCTTGCCCATCCTGCGTGCGGGCGAGCAAGCGTTGAGCAAGCTGGAATCCAAGGGTTACACCTCCCGCGTCAAGCTCCTGGACAAGCGTCGTGCACGCATCAAGGCACAGCAGCAGCTTGCCGCCCAGGAGCATCGGAGCGAGGCCCTGCAGGCCGAGATCGAGGCGGTACAGGGCAAGTTGGCCTCCCTGGAGTCCGAACGGCGCAAGCGGCTACTCGATCAGCGGGTCAAGGTGACGGCCCGCATCGATGACCTTCGTCAGCGTAAGCGCAAGCTCAGCCATCGTCGCGACTTGATGCGCATCGAGGCGCCGCAGGATGGAGTGGTTAAACAGCTCGCCACCCACACTCGTGGCTCGGTTGTTCCCTCGGGAGCGGTGCTCATGCGTTTAGTGCCGAGCGGTCAGCCGTTGAAGGCGGAGGTCTTCCTCTCCAACAGGGATGTGGGCTTCGTACACGCGGGTCAGAGGGCCCGCCTCAAGCTCGCGGCGTTTGATTTCCAGCGATATGGCACCATCGAGGCCGAGGTCGACCATGTCAGTCCGGATGCGGGCAGTAGGCGTAAAAACCCAGCCCAACAGCAGAATGGTGGAAGCCAGAAGGGTAGTCGCTATCCAACCGTGCTGAGCCTAAGCCGCCAGCACATGACCGATGGCAGGGAACGGTTGGACCTCCGGGCCGGCATGCACATTACCGCCGAGATCAAGCTAGGGACCCGTACCGTTCTGGAGTATATCCTCTCGCCTGTCACTGAGGGGTTAAAGGAGGCTGGAAGGCAGCGGTAGGCAGCATATTATTTTACGCACCTTCAATACCTTATCGACATATCCATCACCCTGCGCTCCGAGGCCGGTTACACCCAGGAGCAGTTCGATGTGGTGGTGCTGTAAGGACGGCGCTGATATTTTTTCCTTTGATTTTTATCAAAGAATGATGCTTGCAACCTTTTTTGAGCTTTTCGTTGGGGGGGAATAAGAGGTTCCCATAGCGATAGCAGGGTATCGCCATGCTGCGCCTGTATGACTACTTGAATTCGGGAAACTGCTACAAGGTTCGCCTACTGCTTTGCCTGTTGGGGGAGCCGTTCGAGCGCATCCCCGTGAATATTCTGAAGGGGGAGACGCGGACGCCCGAATTTCTCGAAAAGAATCCCAGCCATCGGGTCCCGCTCGTGGAATGGCCGGATGGCCATCGCCTTGCCGAGTCCAATGCGATCTTATGGTACCTGGCCGAAGGAACCCGCTTCCTGCCCGGGGAGGCGTGGGAGCGCGCGCAGACGCTGCAATGGATGTTCTTCGAGCAGTATAGCCATGAGCCCGCCATCGCCGTTGTGCGGTACTGGCATCATGCCGGATTAATCGAGCAGAATCGGGGTGCTTTACCGGGGAAAATGGAACAGGGCTACCAGGCGCTGAATATCCTGGAGGATCATCTCCGGGAGCGCGAGTACCTGGTCGGCGCGTGCTATACAATCGCCGATATAGCGCTCTATGCCTATACGCACGTTGCTCATGAGGGGGGCTTTGATCTGCGCGGGTACTCGGCCGTGAATTCCTGGCTGGAGCGGATTCGTTCTCATCCGGGGCATGTCGGGATTACCGACGAGGTCGGGCCCCCCGGTTCGTACTCGGTGTAAGGCCTATACCGGGGACGGGCGCCTCGGGTACCCCTGGGAGATTGGAGCCGAAAGGCTAGTGTCGGACAAGCTCCCACTCGCAGTCCGCCAAGGCCTCCAGCGCACTCCCCATGATCATCCCCGCATGGATGTGATAGAGGCAGAGCCGGCACATGACCGGCTCGTCCAGGCCCGTTCGCGCCTTGGTCTCGAACTCGCTCCAGGAAATGATCGGCAGGTCGTCCCGGTAGGCGTCCAGGCACAGCCAGGCCCGGTGGGTAAGGATCATCTCCAGGCCCCGGTGGTCGGGGATGGTGACCCGTATTGGCAGACGGCGGCTGCGGAGCAGCCGGACACGGATGCGGTTATAGCAGTCCGCGTCGATCCGCTTCGGCAATACGCGTAGCGGCGTCAATCCGTCCAGTAGGTCCGACACGGGCATGCCCCCACCGGGCTTGGATGTTAGCCGTTCCCCACCTGCTCGGCGTTCAAGGCGTTGTCCTCGTCGGGCACGCCCTGCCTGAAAACGCTGCTCGCCCGGATGTCCGCCGCCTCGATCCGCCGCAGGTCGGCCTTGGTCAGGTTCTTGTCGCCGGCGAACAGCCGGTTGGCCTGGCGCAGCCGCGCACGGTCGATGGCATTGCGGATGGAGCGGGCGTTGGCGAAATGCGGCATCTGCATGCGCCGCTCGATGTACTCCTGGAACGCTTCCTCGGCCTCGGGGCTGAAATCGTAGTTGAGATCGCGCAGCATCATCCTGGCGATCTCCATGAGCTCATGGGGGTGGTAGTCCGGGAAATCCAGGTGGTGGGCGATGCGCGAGCGCATCCCTGGGTTGCTCTGGAAGAACTTGTCCATCTTGTCGGCGTAACCGGCCAGAATCACCACCAGGTCGTCGCGGTTTTCCTCCATGACCTGCAGGAGGATCTCGATGGACTCCTGCCCGTAGTCGCGCTCGTTCTCCGGCCGGTACAGGTAGTAGGCCTCGTCGATGAACAGCACCCCGCCCATGGCCTTCTTGAGCACTTCCTTGGTCTTGGGCGCGGTATGGCCGATGTACTGGCCGACGAGGTCGTCGCGCGTCACCGCCACCAGGTGGCCCTGGCGAACGTATTCCAGCCGGTGCAGGATCTCGGCCATGCGCATGGCTACGGTGGTCTTGCCCGTGCCGGGATTGCCGGTGAAGCACATGTGCAGGGTGGGCGTCTCGGTGGTGAGATGCATCTGCTTGCGCGCCCGGTCCACCAGCAGCAGCGCGGCGATCTCGCGGATGCGCTGCTTGATGGGTGCCAGGCCGATCAGATCGTTGTCGAGCTTGTCGAGCACCTCCTGGACGTTGGAGGCCTGGAACTCCTCCTCCAGATCGATGGGCGTATCGTCAGGGAGGACCCGCGCGGGCTGTTGCTCCGCTTCTTCCTGGTTTTCCGGCAGGTCTTCCGGGTTCACTTCCTGGATCATGGGAGATTCTCCTCCAGGCGGTGCTGGGTCAGCCTTGATTTCGGGAACGGTTCGGGTCGCGGTAGGAGCCCGCTTCAGCGGGCGATCGTCGAAGTGGGCTTCGGGGCCTGTTTCGGGCTCGCCCGCTGAAGTGAGCTCCTCCACCGGTGCTCCGGGGTAGAACGGGGCCGGCGTGGGCCCGACCCCTTGCCGTCGCCTCAGTTGTAGCGCTCGCCCTCCGGCTTCTCCTGCGTGACGTAGGGCTGGATCGTGTAGCGGATGGTGCGCCCTTCGTCCTCGGTGCGGATCAGCCGGAAGCCCGGCTCCTCCTTCGTCGGCCGGTTGACGATGAAGGAGAGGCGCGGCGTCTCCCAGCCGCGGGTCGAGTCGAAGCCCGTGACCCGGATGTAGTGCTTGGGAAAAGCCTTGCGGCACTCGTTGACCTCGTAGAGGATCGCCGCCGGGTCCTTCATGTCGAACATGGGCATGCCCCACATCTCCCAGTAGGTGTTGCGGGGGTGGGGGTCGTCGGTGAACTCCACGTTCACCGCCCAGCCCTGGCTCAGGCAGTATTCGATCTGGCTCTTGATCTCCTCGTCGGTTAGATCGTGCAGGAAGGAGAACGTGCCCTGGGTGATCTGGCTGCCGTGGTTGGTCATGGTCATGGCGTGCTCTCCTCAGCGGCTCACCGACGTCTCGGGGACGAAGTCGGCCGTATCCGTGGACTCGTAGTTGAAGGAGATGTCCTTCCAGGTATCCAGCGCCTGCTTGAGCGGCTGGCACCACTTGGCCTCCTTGTTCAGGATGTCCGGGCCCTCCTCCATGATGTTCTTGCCCTCGTTGCGGGCCTTCACCATGGCTTCGAGGGCGACCCGGTTGGCCGTGGCGCCGGCCTGGATGCCCATGGGATGGCCGATGGTCCCGCCGCCGAACTGCAGCACCACGTCCTCGCCCAGATAGTGCAGGAGCTGGTGCATCTGCCCGGCGTGGATGCCGCCGGAGGCCACCGGCATGGTGCGGTTGAGCGAGGCCCAGTCCTGGTCGAAGAAGATGCCCTGCTGCAGGTTCTGCTCGGTGTAGGTGTCGGTTAGCGTGTTGTAGTAGCCGGCGATCATGTTGGGATCGCCTTCCAGCTTGCCTACCACGGTGCCGGCATGGATATGGTCAACGCCGGCCATGCGCATCCACTTGGAGATTACCCGGAAGCTCACGCCGTGGTTCTTCTGGCGGGTGTAGGTACCGTGCCCGGCGCGGTGCAGGTGGAGGATCATGTTGTTCTTGCGCGCCCACTTGGCCATGGACTGGATGGCCGTGTAGCCGACGATCAGGTCGATCATGATGATCGGTGACCCGAGCTCCTTGGCGAACTCGGCGCGCTCGTACATATCCTCCATGGTCGCCGCGGTGACGTTGAGGTAGTGCCCCTTCACCTCGCCGGTGGCCGCCTCGGCGCGTTTCACCGCCTCCATGCAATAGAGGAACCGGTCGCGCCAGTGCATGAAGGGCTGCGAGTTGATGTTCTCGTCATCCTTCACGAAGTCCAGGCCGCCCTTGAGCGCCTCGTAGACCACGCGGCCGTAGTTGCGGCCCGAGAGGCCGAGCTTGGGCTTGGTGGTGGCGCCGAGCAGGGGCCGGCCGAACTTGTCGAGGCGCTCGCGCTCCACGACGATGCCGGTGGGCGGGCCTTGGAAGGTCTTGAGATAGGACACCGGCATCCGCATATCCTCCAGCCGCAGGGCCTTCAAGGCCTTGAAGCCGAAGACGTTGCCGATGATCGACGCGGTGAGGTTGGCGATGGAGCCTTCCTCGAACAGGTCGAGATCATAGGCGATGAAGGCGAAGTACTGGGCTTCCTGGTCGGTGCCCTCGCCGGTATTCGGCACCGGGTCCACCCGGTAGGCCTTGGCCCGGTACAGCTCGGCGGCCGTCAAGCGGTCGGTCCATACCACGGTCCAGGTGGCCGTGGAGGACTCGCCGGCCACTGCGGCCGCCGCCTCATCGGCATCCACGCCTTTCTGCGGCGTTATCCGAAAGCAGCAGATGACGTCGGTATCCTTGGGCTCGTAGTCGGAATCCCAATACCCCATCTTCTTATAGGGGATCACACCCGACTGATACCGCTCCTTCGGGTCGCTGATCTGGCTTTCCTTGGCCATCGCCGGTCCTCCTACTGATTGGAGCCTGTTTGCCGCCCTCGAAACGGTTCTTCCTGTTTTCCGAGTGCGGCACTCAGGATTAGAGTGGAATACCTGACCCATCACTAACAGTTGGGATTTTTTTCTGATTCAATAGACGCGGGTCTATCGATTCGCGAAGGGGCCCGAGCCATGAACCAGCCGCCCGTCAACCTTCGCCGCCACGTGAGCCTGCGGCAGCTGGAGGTCTTCGAGGCCATCGCTCGGCTGGGCAGCTTCAAGCGGGCCGCGCAGACCCTGCATGTGACCCAGCCCACGGTTTCCATGCAGATCAAGAAGCTCAGCGAGGCCGTGGGCATGCCGCTCTTCGAGCAGGTGGGCAAGCGTATCTATCTCACGGACGCCGGGCGCACTCTGTACGAGAGCTGCCAGGAGATGTTCGGGACCCTGGAGCGCTTCGAGATGGCGGTGGCCAACATGAAGGGGCTCACCCAGGGGCGACTGCGCCTGGCGGTGGTGACCACCGCCAAGTACTTCGCGCCGCGCCTGTTGGGCATCTTCTGCGAGCGTTCCCCGGGTGTGGAGGCCTCGCTGGAGGTGACCAACCGGGAGCGCGTGTTGGAACGCCTTCAGACCAACCAGGACGACCTCTACATCTTCGGCCAGCCGCCGGCGGAGGTGGACGTGGAATCCGTTTCCTTCCTGCGCAACCCCCTGGTGGTGCTGGCACCGCCAGGCCATCCCCTGGCGGGCCGGGGCCGCGTGCCCCTGGCCGAGCTCGGGGAGTACCCGTTCCTGGCCCGGGAAGCGGGGTCCGGGACGCGGCTCGCAGTGGAGCGCCTGTGCGACACGCACGGGGTATCGCTCAAGATCCGCATGGAGCTCGGCAGCAACGAGGCGATCAAGCAGAGCGTTGCCGCCGGCATGGGAATCTCGGTGTTGTCGCAGCACACCCTGGGTAGCGGCGGGGGGGAAGTGGCGCTCCCCGATGTGGAAGGGTTCCCCATCGAGCGCCACTGGTACCTGGTCTATCCGACCGGCAAACAGCTCTCCATCGCCGCCCGGACCTTCATGGAGTACCTGCTCGAGGAGGGCTCGCAGGTGGCGGAGGCGGGGATGGCAGGGTCCCAGCGCTCCGAGCCTCTGAACAGGGGCGCGGCTGCTGCGGGTTCGGGGGGCCGGTAAGACCCGCTGGCCTGCTGGAAAGGTGGGGCTCGAAATGGGGGTGGGTGGACGCTCTTTGGGTCGTTGATTGGTTAAATTGGAAGTCTTTTAAAGACTATTTTTACTGATAGCCCTTTTATGACTATGGAAATAGGGGTGCGTGGTTTGTTTCGTTGTGAGAGAACGGGGAAGGGGGTTTGCATAACTTCAATGTGAATCCTATGAATAGTTTTTCAAGGGTTTTCGTCCGGCGGTAAGGGGTAAAAAAAGCGAAAATATGCTGTTGACTTAGAGGGTTTGCTTCTGGTTTTTTATGCCCTTCTGCAAAAAGGGGGGAGGGAGAGGCAATCCAATTGTCTCTCCCTTCATGCAGGCTATGGGGCAATCAGAACAAAATCTTTCCAGCCAGGATTTCTTCTGGGCGCTTGCCAGTGCATGCCAGCTGCATCGGATACCGTTCGATGCCGGCCTCGCCCTGGAGCGATTCCCGCCGCCTTATGAGCGCTCGGGGCTGATTCTGGCCCTGGGTGCCTTCGGCGTTGAAGCGGAATCCCAGCAGGTGGGCAAGGAGGGAGCGGGGGACCGGAATGTCCCCTGCATCGCGTTTTTCCAGGCCGGACAGGAAAGCGAGGCACCCCCGCCCACAGCCCACCAGGAAGAGGGCGCAGAAGAAGGGGGCAGTGCTTCTTCCCCCCTTCGGCCGGCGCTCATCATAGAGGTCGGCCCGGAAAGCCTGACCTACTTCACCCCGGACCAGGAACAACCACAGACCCTCTCCACCGAGGACTTCGGGCGTTACTTCCAATCCCAAGTGGTCAAGCTGCACCCGGCGGAGGATGAGCGGGGCGTTGATGACGAGGACACCTCCGCGACCCCCTTCGGCTTCCGCTGGTTTATCCCCGAGCTGCTTCGCTACAAGCCCATTTGGCGGGATGTCCTGCTGGCCTCCCTGTTCATCCAGGTCCTGGGCCTCGCCACCCCCCTTTTCACCCAGGTCATCATCGACAAGGCCATCGTTCATGAGGCGCTGAACACCCTGGCCGTGATCGCCGTGGCGCTGTTCATGTTCATGGTCTTCAGCTCGGTAATGACCTGGGTCCGGCAGTACCTGATCATCCA
>NZ_JBGUAW010000022.1 GCF_041821045.1 Thiohalorhabdus sp. Cl-TMA
GCTGGATGTGGTGTTCACCTTCTTCATCCACTTCGCCCTGATTATCGAGGCCTTATTAAGCGTTAACAGGCCCTAGGAGGTTGTTGGCGTTTCCGTTGCCGCGCAGGGTATCGGCGAAATCCGTTCCGGCGATGCCCTCGATGGAGGCGAAAGTATCACCTGCCACCGGACCCGTGGAGGCAGATGGGCTGGCCAAGTCCAAGATCAGGCCCGCACCGGCACCGGAGTAGTCCACCCGGTCAGTCCCGACACCCCCATCCAGGAGATCGGCCCCTGCACCACCGGTCAGGGTATCGTCGCCTGCGCCTCCATACAGCTCATCGGCCCCGTCGCCGCCCAGCAAGGTGTCCGAACCGGCGCCACCGTAGAGCCTGTCATCTCCGGACAGGTGGTCGGGGAAGGCAAGTATCTCCGGATCCTCGGCCAGCTCCCAGTCCCGTTCAATGCGGTCACGCAGGCGACGGGTCAGACTTCCCTCGCTCCCGCCGAATAGATAATCATCACCGCTGCCGCCCTTGAGGACATCGTCACCGGATTGGCCATCCAGACGATCCGCCCCGGAGCCGCCTTGCAGGTGGTCTTCATTGGCAAGAAGACGGAAACCGAAGTAGCGAGATTCCGAGGGGATATCGTAGCTCTCCGCGTAGGTGACCCGAGCCTTGCCCGCCCAATCAAGCGCTTCCGGCGAGCTGGCTGGGTAATAGCCGGGGGCCGGCTCCATCTCCACGGCGTTGGCGCCACCATAGAGGACATCGGCACCTACTCCGCCCAGGAGCCGATCATCTCGAACCCCGCCGCGGAGGTGGTCGCTCCCGCCCCGGCCTTCAATTTGGTTCGCTCCCAATCCGCCTTCAATGACATTCCCAAGCTCATTCCCGACCCCTTCCAGAGCCTCTTCGCCCTGGAGCTCCAGTATCTCCACCTGCTCTGGGAGGACAAAGCGGGCTGTTCCTTCCTGAAACTCTTTGCGGAAGAGCACCCGGTCTTTGCCAGCACCGGGCCGCTCCTGGATGCTTGGCTGTCCATAAACCCGATAGGTGTCGTTTCCAATCCCTCCGTCCAGCGTAGCCCGACCACTTCCCGAGAGGATGTCGTCCCCGGCAAGACCCCGCAGCACATTTTCTTCCCCATGGGCCTCCATACGATTCGCTTTGGAGTTACCAGTCCCCTCAGTTCCAAGCCCGCTAACCGTCAAGTTCTCCACCTGGGCCGGAAGGACATAAGTGAGGCCGGCTCGAACCGTGTCCGCAGCCCCTCCACCAGCCTCCTCGATCACGCGGTCACCCTGCTGGCCGATGGAATAGGTATCGGATCCCTTCCCCCCGATTAGGGTGTTGGCACCGCTGTTGCCCCAAATTTTATTGTCGAGGTCGTTGCCCGTTGCATTGATATCCCCCGAGCCTTCCAGAGAGAGCTCCTCGACATGCGGGTTAAGCTTGAAAGAGACTGTTGAATGGACTTCATCCCAACCACCCGGTTTAGCGGCGTTCGAGTACTCGGACCCCGGAGGGAGCTCACCTGCTGGCACCTCGTGCACTGAGTCACCAGGGTTATCCACCCAGTAGGTATCATCCCCGCCCTCCCCGGCCATGCGATCGGCACCGGCTCCCCCACGAAGCCTGTTCTCTCCGGGCCCCCCGATAAGGACGTCATTCCCGCCCTTGCCTTCTAAGTAGGCGTAGGAACGATGCTCCACCTTCATCGTGTTGGCTAGACTGTTGCCAATCCCGGTCGTCGCAGTCCAATGATAGGGGACATACTCCCGTAACCTATCGCTGAAGGACCGTTCGGCCCCCTCCCCGGCAAGCACCATGTTTTCCACGTTCTCGGGCAGGGTATAGCCACCCTCCACGGCCTTGACCGTATCCTCACCACCATTCACGGATTCGATGATCGGTTCTGGCTCGCTATAATAGGGATCTTCTGGGGCAATATAGGTATCGTCGCCGGCTCCTCCTTCCAGAACATCGTCACCCCCCTGGCCATAAAGGGTATCGGCGCCATCTCCGCCTTTCAGGGTGTCGTCATAGCCACCTCCAAGCAGCGTATCCCTCCCGGATGCCCCACGGAGAATGTCATCTCCCTCGGGCTGAGAAACCTCAGCGTTTTCTGGATCGACAACCAGGTACTTGAAGGCCCGCTTGGCGGAACCGACGTCTCCGAATTCTACTGAAGTGCTTTCCTCGGTGCCGCTAAGACTGGCCCCCTCGGTAGAGGGGATTTCGATATGGAGCGAATCAGGCTCGGAGGGCTCCTCCAGCCTCCGTTTGAACCAATATACGGAATCTTGGCCACCTTCTAGCCAATCATCTCCGGAACCGCCGTCCACAAGATCACTGCCAGGCCCTCCACGGAGCGTATCACCACCGCCACCTCCAAAGATCCGGTCATCCTGGGTAGTTCCGGTTATTTCATCCTCGCCTTCGTTTCCACCGAGATCGAAACCCTTTGCCAACAGGTCCCGCCGGCTCAAGACCGTCCCATCGCTGAATTCGAAGCGTTGGATGGTTGTGCTAGCTAATGGTGCATTCTGCCGGAAGCCTTTAAGGAACAGGGAGCCAGAGTTTCGGACATTGATCTCCAGCGATCCCAGGCTCAGGAATACCTCATCGGAAGTGATGCCATTGGTGAAGCGAACTGTATTGTTCTTGCCCGAGTCGATAATCGTGTCATCACCTTCGCCATCATAAACGTAGACGTCGGCGCCATCGCCTCCAACAAGCGTATCCGATCCGAGTCCGCCTTCCAGAATGTCGCTACCGCCGAAACCGAACAAGCTGTCATTGTTTCGGCCTCCCTTGAGGTGGTCGGCGCCGTGATAGGCGGCGTCAACGGTTCCGTCACCGAAAAGATTGTCGGCGGCATTACCTCCGGCCAGCGTGTCCGCCCCACCGCCTCCAACCAAATTGTCGGAGCCTGCGCCCCCTTCGATATGGTCTTGTCCATGGTACTGGCCATCGATACTGCTCACATCGCCGAATAACTGATCCCCCTGGGCCCCTCCATAAAGGGTATCCGACCCACCTGACCCCAGCATGTAATCGCCGCCAGCACCGCCTTCAAGATAGTCGGCAGCATGTTCCACATTTGCAGTCTCCGAGCTATCTCCATCCATGATGTCCTGGCCAGCTCCGCCAAGTAGAGTGTCTCCCCCGGCCATGCCGACCATGGTGTCACCACCCTGCCCGCCGATCAGCTGGTCCTCTCCGTCGAAGCGTCCCTCCAAGCCAGCCGCCCCGCCGGTCAATTGGTCGTCCCCGGCACCACCCGATAGCAAATCCGCCCCGCCTGATCCCACCAAGCTGTCGTCTCCCATCTCCCCATGGAGAACATCATCGCCATGTTCGGTCGGATCTGCAGTGGCCGAATCCCCTACCAAAGTATCCATCTCGGAGCCACCAAAAAGGGAGTCACCGGCACCACCGGCAATCAATGTATCGGTCCCGCCGCCGCCATCCAGCCAATCAGCCCCATCGCCGGAGGCGTCGGTATTAGCTGCTCCGCCCATCAGAAGGTCATTGCCGTTTCGCCCATACAGGTAATCGCCGTCTGCGGCTCCAACAAGCTGATCGTCCCCAGCCCCGCCATCCAGGTAGTCGCTACCGTCATAGGCGGCGCTCAGCCCGATAGCACTGCCGGATAATTGGTCGTTGCCGCTTCCACCATGAAGGCGATCGGCGCCGCCATGACCCACCAGCTCATCATTGCCAGCGTTGCCATTAAGGAAGTCGTCGCCATGCTCGGCGGGGTCCACCACACCGGGCCCGTTATCGCCACCGAGTGTGTCGTTTCCCTTTCCGCCACTCAGGGTGTCACCCCCGCCATCCCCCCATAAGGAATCGTCTCCGGCCTCCCCCTGCACAGTATCCCGTCCGCTCCCGGCGTGCGCGGTATCGGCCCCTTTGCCCAGAAAGATCACGTCGTGGCCGAAGGTATCGGGGTTGTAGGAGAAGATCGGGGAGAAGGTCAGGGCGCCTCCGCCCGTGGTCACAGACCAGTCCCGCCCGGCCGGGGAATAGTCGGCATCGGCGTCCACGGCGTCGTCGCCGGCCCCGGCCACGATCACATCGTTACCATCGCCGCCGGTGAGGGCATCCCGCTGGTTACCGCCGACTAGCAGGTCATCGCCGCCGTTGCCAGCCAGGAACTCGCCCCGATGGGTGCCATTGGCCTCCGCGTTCCCCGCCGTGATGGCCTCGCTGAGGCTGGTCTCGGCGCCGCCAAAAATGCGGTCGGCTTGACCCTCGCCAGCAGCCAGGTCAGCCCCAGCCCCGCCTTCGATCAGGTCGCTCCCCGCACCGCCTTCCATCCAGTCACGGCCACTGGCACCCTCGATATGATCTTCTCCGCCCCGCTTGGCGTTGACATCGTCGTCCCCGCCCCCGGGCAGAATGTGGTCATTGCCGGCGCTATCATAGAGAGGGTCCGCTTGGCCGGCGTTCTCCTGAAGAGGACTCCGATAGAGCCGGTTACCCAGGTCGTCATAGCCGTACTGGATACCCGGCTCGCTCGGATCCGTGTCCTTCCAAGCGAAGTCGCCGGTGATGGTCCCACCCCTGCCGGCGTCCTGGGTGGTGTCCGGAAGGGGGTCGTCCTTGATGGTGAGGTCGGAGACCGTCTTGGAGGTGTCGGAGCCCGAGCGGCGCGGGAGGCTTACGGTTAAATCCCCCAGCACTTCATCCAGACTGTCGGCATCCGGCGCGGCTCGAAGGGTTAGGGTCGCCGTTTTGCTCCCCGGAGGCACCTCCAGGTAGTACCCCTCCGGGACCGCCAAGGCCCCGCCACTCCAATCGACGTGGAAATTCGGGCTTACCACCTTGAACTTTTCACCTTGCCCGGTTACCTGGTCCATTCCCGGAATGTCCAGAGCAACCCGCTGAGTGCCACGCTCTAGAGCGTGCTCCAGCTCAACAGTGACGGAAAAGGTGTTTCCGTTCTGGACCTTCTCGTGCCACGAATCGGTTTGGGCGGAAACGGCCGCTATGGTCTGCGTGGCCCGGCGCAGCTTGTCCTGGGCCTTCTCCAGATCGGCGATCTGGGCGTCGGTGGCGTCGGCGTAGGCGTCACTTGCCTCCAAGGTATCGAGCTGGGCGATCAGGTCCTCGGCCTGGGTCTGGGTCAGATCCTTGTCCGGGTTGAAGACGTCGTTGAAGTAGTCCCGCAAGGTCTGGGTGAAAGTGCGCTCGGGGGCGGTGTAGCCTTCGGCGCCGTAGGCCAGGTAGGCATCCACATACTGCTGGAGCAGCACGCCTTCCTGCTCGGCTTGTTGCAGGTGGTCGATGAAGTTACCCATGCGGTGGCGGCTTAGCTGATCCACCCCGGTATACCCGGCCCCCGCGAAGAATGCCGTGGCGGCGGTGGGCCCAATCCCCGCCTCGATGGAGAGACCGAGGAGGTCCGGCCGGCCCTGCTCGGTGATCAGGTCGTGCTTGGTGCCGATGTGCTCGCCGGGGATCGAAGAAATGCTGCTGCCGAGGACCGTGTAGCTGGTCAGGTCCCCGACATTGCCCATGGACAGGTTGTTGGCCTGGAGGAAGGAATCGATCAGGCCGCCGTCGGTGGGCGGGCTGTAGTTGGCCATCCCCGGCCCTTCGAAGGTCACCCCGTCCCAGCCGAAGGTGTCCGCCGCCAGCTGCGCCAGACCGCCGCCCAGGGAGTGGCCGGTGACGGAGATGGTTTGCTTCGCCCCTCCGTACCTGAGATCAATTTGGTGGGCGAATTCCAGCGCATCCACGAACTGCTGGTGCTCGTCCCCGGTTCCGATGTCGACATCCGCCCCGAGGATGTCGTGGAGGGCATCCTGGGTGGGCTCAGTGCCCCGGTAGGCGATGACGACTTCATTTCCCTTCCGGTAGGCCTGGGCAAAGAACCCCGAATCCGGGTTGACCCCGATTAGTCCAGTGTCCACCCACCCTTGGGCCTTCAGCCCCGAGCTCTCCAGGGTGTGCTCACCATCTCCGTAGACCACTTGGCTCAGCTTGGCGTATTCGAGGTTGGATGCCATTTATAGTCCCCTTTTTCCGTTAGGCTCATTTGGAAAGCCAGTTTATTGCTCGATCACGTCTTCCCATTCCTCGGTGGCCGGACTCCGGCTCCGGGCTTTCCACACTGCGTACATTTTTTCCATGAACACCTTAGGAAGGCGGACCTTATGCCGGACCACCTCTTTATTTCGGAATGAAGCGCCACCGGGCCGGAATTCAACAGATGAGGCGATCTTCCAGCGGGTCGTACACGGCATTCCAAAGGAAATATAGTCGACCCCCGGGTACAGAGATTTGTGATAGCTCCTTACCGACAGTCCGGTTACATGCCCCTCAGGGGACCGAAGTATGGCGGTATGACCCGTTTTCGGCAGCCCCACCGCCCGCCGTTGCCATTGCTTGTCTTTTTCCCGTTGGGGTGCCAAATAGTAAGGAGCCTCAGGGGGATACCACCAAATATCCGCTGCCTTATCATTCGCCCAGGGAATATCCGCATCGCTGGGGAGGAACAGATCCAAGATGCAATACCGAATTGACTTGCTAACGTCCTCCCCCTTGTGCGGGAACATGGTCCGCGCCGATGCTCTCTCCACCCGAAACGCCGCCGCATGGGCCCCCTCCAGCTTTCCGCTCACCCACTTCTCCGGCATGCCGAAGCGCTCGGCGAAATCCCGGGTATACACCCAGACGTTGATGTCTTCCTGATAGGCCTGGCCCGCCTTGGGGGTGAAAGTAGTGACGTAGTCGTTACCGGCATTGGCCAAACTCGGGGCCAACAGCAAGCACCCGGCCACCGAAAGGGTTGGGAGGAAACGCTTTTGGGGGAACCTTTTACCCATGGAAGGCCTCCGGCACTGCTCCGGAAACGGGACCGCCACGCCCCCACTCCGGCGCCTCGAAGGTCACCCCGTCCCAGCCGAAGGTGTCCGCCGCCAGCTGCTCCAGGCCGCCGCCCAGGGGGTGGCCGGTGACGGAGATATCGATATCCGGGTCATCGCCATACTGGTTGTCGATCTGGTTTGCGAATTCCAGCGCATCCACGAACTGCTGGTGCTCGTCCCCGGTTCCGATGTCGACATCCGCCCCGAGGATGTCGTGGAGGGCATCCTGGGCGGGCTCAGTGCCCCGGTAGGCGATGACGACTTCATTTCCCTTCCGGTAGGCCTGGGCAAAGAACCCCGAATCCGGGTTGACCCCGATTAGTCCAGTGTCCACCCACCCTTGGGCCTTCAGCCCCGAGCTCTCCAGGGTGTGCTCACCATCTCCGTAGACCACTTGGCTCAGCTTGGCGTATTCGAGGTTGGATGCCATTTATAGTCCCCTTTTTCCGTTAGGCTCATTTGGAAAGCCAGTTTACTGCTCGATCACGTCTTCCCATTCCTCGGTGGCCGGACTCCGGCTCCGGGCTTTCCACACTGCGTACATTTTTTCCATGAACACCTTAGGAAGGCGGACCTTATGCCGGACCACCTCTTTATTTCGGAATGAAGCGCCACCGGGCCGGAATTCAACAGATGAGGCGATCTTCCAGCGGGTCGTACACGGCATTCCAAAGGATAGGTAATCTACTTCCGAGTAGAGATGTTTGTGGTATTTCCTCATCGAAAGCCCCGTAATATGTCCTTCCGGTGAGCGGAGTATGGCGGTGTGGCCAGTTTTTGGCAGTCCCACCGGCCGTCGTTGCCACTGCTTGTCTTTTTCCCGTTGGGGCATCAAATAGGTGGGCGCGGCGGGGGTATACCACCACATATCCGCATGCTTTTCGTTGGCCCAGGGAATATCCGCTGCCGTTGGAAGGAATAGGTCCAAGACACACCGCCGCACCGGTTTGCTAACGTCCTTCCCCTTGTGCGGGAACATCAGCCGGGCCGAGGAGGTCTCCACCCGGAACGCCGCCGCGTGGGCCCCTTCCAGCCCCCGGCTCACCCATTGCTCCGGCATGCCGAAGCGCTCGGCGAACCCCGCCGTATACACCCAGACGTTGATGTCCTCCTGGTAGGCCTGCTGCGCCTTCGGGGTGAAGGTGGTGGCGTAGTCGTCGCCGGCCTCGACCCCCTTCCCTCCAATCAGCCCGGTCGCCAGAACGGCCAGGACAGCCGCGAAGCGTCTACTAAAAGACCTCATTGAGCGCTCCCTTTTCCGCCAGCGTTTCGGCGCTGCTTTCGGACAGCCTTGCTCAAGCCCCGGCGACCTCGAACTGCGGTTTATCCCAGGCCATTCCCCCGTTGACCTCCCTGGCAGCAGCATTGATGAAAACCAGCTGGGCGACCACGGCCGCCGGGCCGGCAAGGATGGCCAAGAACGGCACGTAGGAGGCGACCCACAGTCCCCCGGTCCAGTAGCCTAGGGGAAGCAGCCGGGGATGGACCGTCGCGCCCTGCTCCCTCTGGAAGGCTTGGTACCGCCGCACCCAGCCCGGCAAGGCCACGAATTGCCAGGCCAGGTTGACCAGCGGGATCGCCATCAGGGCGGTAACGAAGCCGGGTGTATAAGGGCGGTGCTGAAGGGGAAGGTGCAGCCAAAGGCGATACACGAAGACCAGCAGGACGGCGGTTGCCGCGGCATGCAGTGCCAGCATTCCCAGGAAGATTGCCATTAGCCCGAACCAACCCGAGAGAAAGAGCCCGCTGCCCACCAACCCGACCACGGCAAGCAGATAGGCCAGCGCGTAAGGAAGAACGTAGCGGTACCTCCCCATAGAGCCCTCGGCCACCTCGCCCTCCCCCGGCTCACGATGAGGCAGGCGGAGAGCGATCAAAGCCCCCGCAAGGATCGAGCCCGGACCGAACAGGGAAAGCCAGAACGCCGGCAGCAGCGGTCCGGCGGTGGTGTAGTTGGCGCTGCTCGCATCCACGGGAAAGGCCACATAACGAGCCAGTATGCCTCCTGCAAGGGGCAACAAGAGCGCCAGCAAACTGAGCCCCACCGCGATGCGGGCCACCCGGAGCACAAAGATGACCAGCGCCAACAGATAGGCAGGTATCCCCAACCAAGCCAATCCGACGGGGTTTTGGATAAGGAGCAATAGACCACCTAGTGTGGCCACATGAATGCCCGTAAACGCCCCATTGCCTCCGTCGGCTTCCATAGCCCCGGGCTGGGTCAAGGCCCACCCATAGGCCGCCAATCCCCCGAGGGCAATTGCTAACCGATACCAATAAGCCATGCTTTCTGTTTCACCGCTTCCTCGATCCCTCAGCATACTGATCCCCCAAGTCCCCCTGGCCCGTTCACCGTTTCCTTAAAACCCTCCGGTCACGGCCGCCGGATTCGGCCCGACGGCCTGTCGCGGTTGCTCATTGCCGGTCTTGTCCGCGACCTCCGCGCTCCCGCCTCCGTCCAGCCGCACCGTTCGTTCCACCCGCAGCGCCTTGGGCACCGCGTGGGTGATGAACAGGATGGTCACCTTGCCCTTCAGGTCGTTTACGGTCCTCGCGATCTGCTCGGCGGTCTCGGCGTCCAGGTGACTGGTAGCCTCGTCGAAGATCAGGATCTTGGGACGTTTGAGCAGGGCCCGGGCGATGGCCAGGCGCTGGCGCTGGCCGCCGGATAGGCCGGTGCCGTGCTCGCCGAGCTCGGTCTGGTAGCCCTCGGAGAGCGTCTCGATGGTGTCGTGGATGCCGGCCATGCGGGCGGCGGCGATGACCTGCTGGAAGGAAGCGCTCGGGTTGCCGGCGGTCAGGTTTTCGTAGACGGTGCCGGAGAACAGCTCCGTCTCCTGCGGCACCACCCCGAA
>NZ_JBGUAW010000023.1 GCF_041821045.1 Thiohalorhabdus sp. Cl-TMA
CGAAGCCTGAGGAGCCCCCAAAGCCCGTTTACTTCTCAAGGCCTGCTGACTGTCCAACGGAATGGGTCCACCCCAGTAGTCCCGCTTGAAGGTTTTGACGAAGGCCTCGGCCATCCCGTTGCTCTGCGGACTCTGGACTGGCGTCCGAGGAATGACGAGGCCCAGCTCTTTGCCGAATGCAACCGTATTGGCGGCTATGTATATGTAGCCTGCCCCATTGTCACTGAGCCATTCGATGGGACTGGGGGCCCGCGCAACCGGCCCGAACCGGTGCTCCAGGCTGGCAACCATCAGGTCCCGTACCAGGTCCCCATCAATGCCCTTGGTGGTGGCCACAAAGCTCATGGCCTCCCGGTCGCAGCAGTCCAGGCTGAAGGCCACACTAACCCGCTCGCCGTTGTCGCAGCCGATCTCGAAGCCGTCGGAGCACCACCGTTGGTCGCTGCGGGGCACAGCAATCCGGCCATCGTGAGTCCGCTCCGGGCGCGGGGTTGCATGCCGCATCAGCAGCAACCCTGCGTCTCGCATCGCTCGATAGATGGCCTTGTGGTTGGCCCGAGAGCCGCCTTCGACGCGCCGCTGCCGATTCACCAGGGCCTGAACCCGCCGATAGCCGTAGGTTGGGCGATGATCAATGACAGCCCGAATATCGGCGAGCAGCGCCTCATCCTTGCCATGGCACCACCGACGGCTGTCTTCCCACGCAGCGGGCTGATTCCGCCTCCGGATGACATTGGGTCGCGCAACGCCCAAAACGCCACACACGCGAGCCACCGGGAATCGCCCTCCGGCGGCCAAGGCGAACGCGAGAGCAACTTTTTTCTCTGGGCGACCTCCAGCGCCTCTTTCAGAATCTCGGCTTCCTGCGTCTTCTTGCCGAGCATGCGCTGGGGACCTCGGATCTGTTTCTCGAGCTGGGTAACCTGGGAAGCCTGCCCCTCGTCCCCGGTCTTCACGGAAGCCAGGGCGACTTCGCGATACAGCTTGCGCCATTTGAACAGCAGGTTGGGCGCCGCCCCATTCAGCCGGGCAACGTAAGAAACGCTCATCCCCGGCTCATAGGTGGTCTCCACCATCTACAGTTTCTTCGCCACCGTGTAACGGCGACGACGGTCCGGCCCTACGACCTCTACCTGGTTCATAGCACTAGTCTTATCCACGGTGATAGCCCTATCTCTTAATTAGGTTATTCACCGTGCCCGCAATTCATGGGGGCTAGTTCATGATGTTCCGAGACACATGCCCTCGTTTGGAAGAGTAAAAGTAAGGCGAAACATGCCCCAACCAACCCGGAAATAGACCGGAAACCGAACCGGAAGTTTTACCGGAATTCTGGCCGGAATGTTATCCGGAAGTTTTACCGGAATATTGATAGGAAACTGGTCTGGAATATCTACCGGAAAACCCAGGCGGAAATTTCTATGATAATTTTTTAAAAACAGCATCTTATAAGCATAGTGGCTTTGCGCGAACCGGAAATAGATACGGAAATCAGTCCGGAATTTTTTTCGGAAGTCGGACCGGAAGTTGGACCGGAAGTCGGACCGGAAGTCGGACCGGAAGTTGGACCGGAAATGGAACCGAATAGTCCCATGATTTGGCTCCCTCGGTGACTGGCCCAGGGATCCGGTCGGCATGAGCGGCTCGCCTTGAAGGTCCGTTGGAGCGGTCATAAAGCCGCTTTTTGAAGAGTTCGGGGCTTTAGAAACGTGTCACGTTTCTCGTTCCGCATTAACATGTCACGTTTGCAGTAACGGGGGGAAGACCTTCCAAAACATCTTTCTTTGGTGGACCCACCGGAAACCGGCATTCGAGGCCAGCCACTCGATTGCGCACTCCAGTGCATCTCCTTGAGATGGCGTTTCGGTGCGAAGTTGTTCAGACAATAGGCAAAACCAGGAAACAACCTTCTTCAGGGGGGGCGGGGAACTTGCTTGGCCAAAACGCGGCGGTGCTAGGGGAGAGCGGAAAAGGAAATTAGGGCGTAGATTGAGCAACGCCGCGGTGCCCTATTTGGACCGGTCGAACCGGAGATGCTCGGGGCTTTGTTCCACACGCTCGGTCTCGGCCGGGTCCGCGGCGACCTGTACCTGTCCCCGGCCCGCCTGCCGGCGGCCGTAATGGGCTTTGTGGGTTTCGGTCACCCGATGCCCCATGAGGGCCGCGATCTCTTTACCGGATAGCCCGGAATGTTTCGCATCCGCGGTGAACTGATGGCGGGTGGAATACAGGGTGATCCGGTTGCGTTGTCTACGCGGCCAGAGCACCAGCCCGACCTGGTAAAGGCGTACCCGGCAGTGTTTATAAGCCCGGTCAAAAGATTCGGATTGGACGGCGAGGTTGAGGTTGTCGAGAAAGGCCCACAGCAGCTTGCGCACCTCCGGATCGGTGATATGGAGATGACGCTCCGGTCCGTGGCTGCGTCCACCGGTGTTCTTGGCGTTGGCCACCACCAGGGTTTCCCCGTCCAGACGGGCGTTCGCCCATTCCGTGGGCCGTAGTCCCGTGAAGAGTCCGGCGGCGAACCACTGGGCGAGCAGCCGATCCCAGGCGCCTCGGCCCTGCTCAAGGTAGTTCAAAAGCTTGCGGGCATCGTCGGGATGCACCTTTTTGGCCTTCTTGGCCGAGGTCCGGCGGGTCTTCGTTCGCCGGGTCGAGCTGTTTCCGGTGTTCTGGGTCCCGCGCAGCGCTTCGGCGGAGAGACCGTGCCCCGCTTCCTCCAGCACCAGGGCGAAAGCCGCCTTGTAATAACGGAACGTGGCGGGGCTGTAGGCCTCCCGGAGGGTGGTGGTCGCCCAGTCCACCACCGCCCCCGCATCCGCCGGGTCGGGATAGGCGGCCTCTCTGAGGAATCGATCAAGGAGAGACCGGCCCTTCTCCCGGTAGTCCGCGACGGTTCGCTCGGTTCGTTGGCTCATCCTTTATCCTCGTAAAGGTTCGGTATGCTTCTAGACATCATGTTTTGACCTGCCCGTCCTCAAGCCGCGTGAGTTACGGTTTGAGGACATTAACCAGACCGCAGAGCCACCTTGAGGAGGGCAGGGGTGATCGATGTTACCAGGGACGCCATCGAGATCGAGATGACGACGGCCAACGCCGGGCGGGGAGTTCTTCAACCATCGGATTATCCGGCCTTTATCGGGCTGGACGTGCACAAGAACACCATCGCCATCTCCGTGGCGCGGGCGGGCCGCGACGGCCCGGAATCCTGGGGGGAGATCAGCAACAAGCCCCAAAAGGTCGCCAAGCTCGTGGAACGCCTTGCGGGCGAGTTCGGCGGCGAGGTCCTGCTGTTCGCCTACGAGGCCGGGCCTTGCGGCTATGGGCTGTACCGCCAGCTTTTGGGCCTGGGCCAGGACTGCCAAGTGGTGGCGCCGTCGAAGATCCCGCAACAGCCCGGGGATCGGATCAAAACCGACCGTCGCGACGCCCACAAGTTGGCCCGGGCACTGCGCAGCGGCGACCTGACCCCGGTTTGGGTGCCCGATACCGAGCAGGAGGCCATGCGCGATCTGACCCGGGCGCGGGACGACATCAAGGCCCAACAGCGCAAGGCCCGCCAGCAACTGAGCGCCTTCGTGCTGCGCCACGGCCATCACTGGCCCACGCACAAGAACCGCTGGAGCCAGGCCCAATACAACTGGTTAGAGAGCCTCCGACTCGATCACGATTTCCAGCAAGTCGTCCTGCAGGAGTATATCGATGCGGTAAAGGCGGCGGATCAGCGGGTGGCCGATCTGACCGCGGAGATGGAGCGGATGCTGCCGCAGTGGTCATTGGCACCCGTGGTGGATTCCCTGGTGGCCCTGCGGGGGATCGACAAGCTCGCCGCCATGGTCTTGCTGGCGGAGCTAGGCGACATCAGCCGCTTTGATGCGCCCAAGCAGCTCATGGCCTTCCTCGGCCTAGTGCCGAGCGAGCACAGCAGCGGCGGAAAGCGGCGCCAAGGCGGCATCACGAAAACCGGCAACGGGCATGCGCGGCGCATGCTCATCGAATCCGCCTGGAGCTACCGGTTTCCGACCCGGCAGACGGACCATCTGAAGCGCAAAGGGGCCTCCGCCTCGGAGGAAGCCCAGGCTATCGCCTGGCGGGCCCAGAAACGACTTTGCGGCCGCTACCAAACGCTGCTGCAGTCGGGCAAAAACACCAAACAAACCACCACGGCGGTGGCCCGGGAGCTAGTGGGCTTTATCTGGGATATCGCCTGCCGGGAGATGGCCCGGACAACCCCGGCACCCTGCGGCTAAGCAAACCGGGCCCCGGAGCAACCGTAACGAGTCACAACCCCGGAAGGAGGCAGCAGGTGCGTTGGGCAGGGTACGGCCGGCCGGTGAGGAGAACCCTTGGGACAACTATACCGGCATTGGCCCTTTCGACTGATCCCCGAGCGGGCAGTCTGAGTCGATGACCCCTGCTGCTAGAGAAAGGCCAGCTCCGCGACGCAGTGAGGTCCGGTGGTAACCAACCCACGCATATCAGATTGATCCACCGTCGCAGCCTGCCCGGCCGTGCCCTGACCCAACGCACTTGGCCCGCCACCGGAGGGAGTACGGATATCTATCGGCAGTGCCGTCTTTGACAAGTCAAAACATATCAGAACGTGGCGTCGGAAAAGCCGTACTTCCGGCACGACTCCTTCGCCGGGAAGCCGGATTCGGCCTCCTTCAGAATGCGGAGGCAATCTACGCCTCGCTGAACTACTTCTTTTTCCCCGTCTGCCTTCTGGGGGGTTAAGCGGACTCTGCTAAGAAACTGTTGTGCTGGAGATTGGGGAGCAGGTCACCTTGCACGAGGATACGGTGTGGCGGGTGGAGCGTTTGGTTGGGGATGCGTTGGAGTGGTCTGGGTAGGCGGGGGAGGGCGTAGCTCGCTGTAAGGGCGAGCACTCTTTTGCTAGCATTGCTGGCATAAAAGAGGTGTGATCGCCATGGCGAATTTGACCATTCGGAACCTGGATGACGAGGTAAAGGCCCGGCTAATGTCTGGCCTCGGGTGATTGTCTCCCTCCCCGGAGCCTGATGTATTTTGAGGCGCGGTCGGTGATTGAGTACCTGTTGGAGGAGATTGAGGCTTGAGCACGCCCCTCCATGACAATGCCACCACCACGCCTCGGATTCGACGCTATATCCAGGAGTCCGACAAGGGTAACACCAAGCTGGTCCGGGAGCTGGGCCTGTCCGAGACTGCCCGGCCCGCAAGTGGAAGCGGCGCCAGACAGTGGAAGACGGCTCCCATGTGCCGCACCGGATTCCGACAACCATGGCCCCGGAGACCGAGGCCATCCTCGTGGAGCTGCAGGAGCTGTTCCTGCTGCCCGTAGATGACCTGCTCCGAGTGGGCCGGGATTTCCTGGACGCGAGCCTGTCCCGGTCGACCCTGCTGCGCTGCCTGAAGCGCAACGGGGTCAATAATCTGAAGGCGTTGCGGGCCCAGCAGCTGGGCGAATCGGCGGAAACCACCAAGCGCCGCAAGACCTTCAAGGACTACGAACCGGGCTTCGTCGGCCCGTCGACATCAAGTACCTGCGAGCGGCTGCCCGAGGAGTCCGACCGCTGTTTCCTGTTCGCGGCCATCGACCGGGCCAGCAAGTGGGTCTACTTCGAGATCCGCGATGACCGCAAGGCGGCGACGGCACGCACGTTCGTGACCAACTTGATCCGGCGGGCGCCGTTTCGGATCACCCACCTGCTGACGGACAACGGGCTACCTGAGATGTCAATGGCGGCATGAGGGCATACCTCCCCGTCAACGCGAAGTCGGGATTTCGCGCCGGAGCTTTGCTTGCGAAAGCACCTGGCGACGTCCGCTTTGTACCCAAAGACCCTGCTAACCATAGTGACAGGGGTCCGCCGCAGGGGCGGCCCGACTGGGCTTAACACAGCATAAGGTCCTGGCGGACGGGCATGAGCATTATCTACGGGATCCCAGTGGGTCCCACGACTCGGTTGCACGATGTCCCACCGCCAGGCAACGCGACCTCATGGGGCCGCCGCGATACTCGGTGCCCTGTTTCACCAGGGCATGCGCCACCCGGGCCAGTTTGACCGCTACGGCGGTATGCGCCTTACGGCGCAGGTCTCGGTTGGTTGGGTCGGCCGCGATATAGCGGTCATATTTGGCGCGGAAGCTATTCTCCCGCTGCCGGATAGCCACCGTGGCGGCGAGCCAGTACGCGGCGCGGAGGCGGGCATTGCCGCGTTTGGCCAGGTGTTGTTCGCCGCGCCGGTTGCCGCTTTGCACCGTGGCCAGGTTAAAGCCACAGAATTTCAAGTACTGCCGATGGTGGTGGAAGCGGCGCAAGTCGCCGCTCTCCGCCAGAATCGTTAACGCAATGATGGGGCCGCAGCCCGGCAAGGTGCGCAGGATTCGGAAATCGGGGTGGTCCGCCAGCGCGCCGTCGGCCTGCTTTTCGAGCTGATCCCGCTACTCAGTCAGGTCAAAAAACCGCTGCAACTGCAGCCGGAACGCCACCACGGCCAGACCATTGGGGTCCACGGGCAGCCCCACGCTCTGGGACGCCGCGTCATAGACTTCCCCCAGCAGGCGCTCCTTGGGCACCTTGCTGGCCAGCAGGGACCAGCCCCGCTCGAGGAACGCCTCCCGGGACAGCGCCGTGATCGTTCCGGGGGTGGGAAAGGCCTGCAGCACCCGGCAAAACCACTTGGACCGCGTACTGGCGCTGAAGAAAAACCGCTCCAGCTCCGGGAAAAACAGGGCCAGGTAAGGATTGATGGCCGGCTGTGTCGACACCGGGTCCGGGCCTGGCTGACCTGGTAATAGGTATTGGCCAGCTCCTGGATGTCCAGGTAGCCCGCAAGCAGCGGATCATGGAACGGCTCCGTGAGGCCCTGCGCCAACAGGTGCACGACCACCCGGGCATCCTTGCGGTCGTTTTTGTCCCAACTGTTAAAGAGCGCGTCTCGCACCCGGGCGCAGGCCAGCGAGGAGGCCAGATGGACCTCGAAGCCCGCCCGAGCCAGGGCATAGGCAATGGGGCGGTGGAAGTCCGCAGTGGGCTCCAACCCCACCCGAACCGGCCCCTGTTGCCGATGCAGAAACTCGATAAGGCGCTGGTACTCGGGCGCCGTATTGGGGACCGTATAGTTCCGGCGACGCTCCCCGGGCCATTGCACACACACCTCATGGAACCGCTTGGCGACATCGATTCCGACCAGAAGGCAATCAGGCGTAGGATGGTGCTTGCCAGTCATCGTCCAAGGCTCCTCGATTGTATGGCCGTACAATCCGAGCATAGCCCCCAAGGCGATGGCTGGTTTTGCGTCCTACCTCCGATTCCATAGGTACTACGAGGCGGCTTTCACGGACCGGCTGAACCGCCCGCAGGGCGAGCCCTCCGGGAAGCACCCAGTGGACCAGCTGTGTGCCGATCAGGGCATCGCCCACCGGCTCATCCCGCCCCGCCAGCCAGAGACCAATGGCCTGGTGGAGCGCTTCAACGGTCGCATCAGCGAGGTGCTAGCATCGGTCCACCTCCGCAACCGCGAAGAGCTTGAGGCGACCCTGGAGTGCTATCGGCGCCTGTACAACGACCAGATTCCCCAGAAGAATCTGGGCGCCCGGACCCCGGTCGAGGTCCTCAAGGCCTACTACGAGTCAAGCCCCGACCGCTTCTGGAGGAAGCCACACAATCCTCCGAGTCCCGACAGCTAAAGATCGAGGCCGCCCGGCATGGGCGCTCCATGGAGGAAGAGATCCGGCACATACTACGGCAGGCTGTTGCCCAACCTCCCCGGGAGCAGGGGCTGGGAAGCCGGATCGCGGAGCGGTTCCGAGGTCTGGGGGGCTGTGAGCTGCCACCCCCCGGGCGCCAGGAGACGCCCCGCTCGCCGGACTTCCGTACGTGATCGTTCTCGATACCAACGTCATTTCGGAGCTAATGCGCCCGGCCCCGATACGAGTTATAGTCAAATCTGGTATATGGGCGATTCTGGTCAGGCGACGTCCCAGCTGTCCTCCTGCTTGTCGGTGGTTTCCTCGCCATCCTGGAACGGCGTGCCCGCGTAGACCTTCGGCAGCTCCCGGAAGCCCCGCAGCCGGCGCCAGCGCTTTTGGGCGCTCTGGCCGAGCTTGAACACCAGCGCCATAATCGTCTCCCGGGAAACAAAGCCCCGGTTCTTGTCGGTGCGCAGCCGGACGGTGACGAAGGTCGATTCGATCGGATTCGTGGTCCGGATGGACTGCCAGTGCGCCGCCGGGAAATCGTAGAAGGCGAGCAGGGATTCCCGGTCCTGGGCCAGGCAGTCGGTGGCCTTGGGGTATTTGGCCTCATAGGCCGCCAGGAAGTCCTCGAAGGCGCGCTCCGCCTCCTCCCGGGTCGGTGCCATCCAGATCGCCTGTAGGTCGCCCTTGGCTTTCTTTTGCAGGCTCTTGGGCAGCTTGTTCAGCACATTGGCGGTCTTGTGCACCCAGCACCGCTGGTGGCGGGTGGCGCCGAAGACCTTGGCCAATGCCTTCCAGAAACCGAGGGCGCCGTCGCCGATGGCTAGCCTCGGGGCCTCGCCCAGGCGCTGCCGGTCTCGAAGCCGCACTAACAGCTCCGTCCAGCTCTGCTCCGACTCGCGGACCCCGTCGTCGATGGCGACGAACTCCTTGGTGCCGTCCTCCCGGACGCCGATGATCACCAGCAGGCATTGGCGCTCGGCCTCGGCGCGGAGGTTGAAATAGATCCCATCCGCCTGCCCCAGTACACATAACGGCGGTCACGCAGGTCCCGCTCCCGCCAGGCCGCGTGCTCGGTCTCCCAGTCGCGCTTGAGGTGGCTGATGGTGGCCGGGGATAGGCCGCCCGCGTCCTCGCCCAACAGGGCCTGCAGGGCCTCCTGGAAGTCCCCGGTGGAGATCCCCTTCAGGTAGAGCCAGGGGGGCAGCTCCTCCATGGACCGGGTGCGCAGGTAGGGCGGCAGCAGCCCCGAGTGGAAGCGGATGCCGCTCCCGGTCCGGTCGCGTACCTTGGGCACCTGCACCTGCACCTGCACTGGCACCTCGCCGATCCCGGTCTGCACCGTGCGCTCGGGCTGGTAGCCATTGCGCACCACCGCCTGGCGGCCGTCCGGCAACTGCACGTCCCGGTATTGCTCCAGGAAGGTCGCTAGCTCCGCCTCCACGGCCTGCTTGATCAGATCCCGGGCGCCCCGGCGCAGCAGCTTGGTCAGCGGATCCTCCGCCTCGCCCACCGGCATCGGCGCCTCGTTCCGGGTACCTTGGCCCATCGGCGTATCCTCCAATGGCTGGGATGGGTTTGCTTGGTCGCTGTCCATTCCAGCCGGATACGTCGCCTACCTCAAGTCCCGCTCATACACCACTTTTGATCATAGCTCCAGCTTCAGTCCAAGGTGGGCGAGCTGCAGATGGAGAGTAACCGGTATCTATGGCCTGCTTCCGTTTTGCAAGCCACCGGGTTTGGAGGAGGGACGGGTTGCGCCAATCTATTCGGCCTCTTG
>NZ_JBGUAW010000024.1 GCF_041821045.1 Thiohalorhabdus sp. Cl-TMA
ATTGCCCCAATCGGGGCATCCAAAGCCGATCAAGCTGCGGCCCAGGGCATTAACCGGCTATCCGTGAATAATCCGGGTTCAGCGGCAATGCGGCCTGCTCGGCCTGCCCCGGTCCACGTACTACTACCAGCCGGCCGGGGAGCGCGTCGAGAATCTGGCGCTGATGCGGCTTATCGACCGGCAGTACCTGGAGACGCCCTTCTATGGCAGCCGCCAGATGACGGCCTGGCTGCGGCGCCAGGGGTATGCCGTCAATCGCAAGCGGGTCCAGCGGCTGATGGGCCTCATGGGCCTGCAAGCCACGGTTCCCGGGCCGCAAACCAGTCGGCCGCACCCGCAGAATCCGGTCTACCCCTATCTGCTGCGGGAGCTGGCGCTGACGAACAGCAACTTGGTTTGATGCGCGGACATTGCCCCTACATCCCCATGCCGCGGGGCTTTCTATACCTGGTGGCCGTGCTCGACTGGTACAGCCGCTACGTGCTGGCTTGGCGGCTCTCCAACACGATGGACGCGCTCTTCTGCCTCGAGGCCCTGGAGATGGCACTGGGCCGGGGCGAACCGGTGATCTTCAACACCGACCAGGGCGCCCAGTTCACCAGTCAGGAGTGGCTGGCCCCGCTACAGAAACGGGATATCCTCATCAGCATGGACGGGCGCGGCCAGGCCCTGGACAACGTCTTCGTCGAGCGCCTATGGCGCACCGTGAAGTACGAGGATATCTACCTCCGGGACTACCAGACCGTGCCTGACCTGGAGATCGGACTGGACGACTATTTCCAGTTCTACAACGAGGAGCGCCCGCACAGCGCCCTTGATCATCAAACCCCGGCCGAGGTCCACTGGGCCACCCAACCGGAAACCGAAGCCTGAGGAGGCCCCAAGGACCATTTACTTCTTAAGCCCCGGTGACTGTCCAACGGAATGGGTCCACCCCAGCTATCGCGACGAATAAACCTTAATCACCTTTTTCTAGGGGGTTTATCTCCACCAAGGAAAAATCCTTCCAGTGTGTGGCAACATAGGAAACTTCCAAGAATTTCCGGAGAAACTTAATTTCACAAAATTAACATTACCATTTCATTTAAGAGTTAATACCTCTTAATATAATTCTTTTTAATAGTCTAAATAGCCTTTCACCACGGGGGATAAAACCGAACAAATATCTAATATATAAGTATAGAATTTGCCTAGCACAAGGCCGCCCAAAAATATTCTTTTGTATTCTAGAAAATTCACTATTTAATTTAAGTGAATTGTTAAGGTTTGAGCTAACACCATCTTGATAGAAGACCGAAATTTTTTTATCCAGAAAAAATCCAAACTCGCAATATCCCGAATGCCAGGCTTTGCAAAAAAAGTGATAATCGGCGGCCAATGGGTAACTCAGGTCAAAATAATCATTTTTAATGAGGCAATCTTTACTAATAATTGCCGACTGATGCGGAATAGAAGGGTAACATTTTAACTTATCCAAATCATCGGTAACCTTCCGATGAGCGCCAAGCTTTCCACTGCTATCGGAAATATCAATCCCAAAGACAAATATATCAAAATAATAATTTTCTATAGCATCGTCTATTTTCTGAATAGAATCTCTTTGCAGGGTGTCTCCCGAGTTCAAAAATAATAAAAATTCATTATTTGAAAGGTCAACCCCTTTATTCATCGCATCGTATATCCCTGAATCTTTCTCAGATTTAATTACAACATTCTCATAATCCCCATATTTGTTCAGAAACTCTACAGAACCATCTGTGGAGTTTCCGTCAACTACAACCCATTCAAAATTTTTAAGTAAAGGTTCTATGCTTTGTGCGGTTTTTAATAAGTTATTATAATCGTTATAATTTATAGTAATAATTGTAAGATTGGCCATGATTTTTATGCCTCTTTAATTGCCTCACGCATCAATAGGGTTGCGCTCTTTTCCCAGCTAAATTCGGAAGAAATATTATTTGCAAGCCTTGGCAGAGTCCCCCAAAAATAACTCCCTTTTTCAAAGTGGAAAATGGTTTTAGCTATGCTGCAGGGATTTGTCCCATCAAAATAAATTAAAGAATCACCCCATATTTCTTGAAAAACATCTAGCTTGTTCGCCAAAATTGGTTTCCCCTTTTGGGCAGCTTCTATAATAGGAATCCCCCACCCCTCATACAAGGAAGGAAACACAAGCGCTTTCGTTTCATCCATCAAGGACTCCTTATCTGAGGAGCTTATATATCCTAAATTTTTAACATTTTTGCTAAGATTAAAGTTTTGAGTGAGAACGTCTAAATTTATGTCACCTTTATTTTTGTCTCCACAAGTCACTAGATTTATTTCTTTATTATAAACCTCCTTTATATATTTAATAGCCTTTAAAAGATTATAATGGTTTTTGTGGTTCCATGGAACAGCAGGATAAAAGTAGAAATCCTTAACATCTATACCTTTACTTTTTGCTTCCCTGATATCTTTTGCTTGGGGGGCTCCTTGCGGTATTACCTTTACAGCTTCTTTATTTAAATTATACTTTTTAGCTATTTTGTTCTTTTCGCTTTGGGAAAAGACAAATACTCTGGAGGCGTTTTCAGAAAGAGTGCGGTAAAATTTATTTTTTTTGCTAAGCTCGTGTTTGGAAAAATGGTGAGGATAAAACTCATGCTGTATATCATGGGGAAAATAAAAATATGGTACATTGGGTAAATACGCGAATTGCCCAAAAAATATTAAAAGGTCTGGTTTGTTAGGGCTTTGGAATTTTATTTGGGGTACCGCCATAAAGTTATATACTGGAATTTTTCTTAATAATTTCATTAAAAAAGTGTTCTTTTTGATAAATTCTTTTAAATGTTTCCATGATTTATTTGTGCTAAACTCTTTTATAAAAAATTTGCTTCCATACTTACCCTCAAAGTAACTCTTAAATTCCGCTTTAACAATAATAGATACTTCTAAGCTTTCTGTATTCCAGTTGCTTATGGCGTCTAGCATATTAATGGAAAACTCTTCCACTCCTGTTTTAAGGTAGGGGTTAAAGGTGCAATCGATATATACTTTCTTCATACCCATATTCTTCCTCTTCTTAGCTGCAAGAAAGTTTTCTGATTAGGGATTCTATTTTTAATTTCCATATTAAGTATTTTGTATTGTCTAGCAACAAGTATAAAGTTTTCCTCCATGCAGGTATCTTAATCGCAGGGAAAGGATAATTCATTTTTTTTATTAAATTTTTGTTGTAAAACCAAACTAGAAAAATTTCTTCCTCCTTCAGGCTGTTTAAACCGGCATATTTCCTATCTTTTTTTGGGGAATGTCTATTAAGTTTTTGCCATGGGTTAAAATTAAGATTATAGAAATTATTATTTTCTCTCTTTATGTTTGTATTGGGTATGCAAAAGAAACGGGCCAAATCAGACTTTAATTTTTCTGGGTTCTCAATGAAGTCTTCATAGTATACCCTATAAAAATTTTTTGCATTTTTGGTTTTGCCATCTGGCGTGCATCCCATTTCCCAGTATAAGGAGAACTGCCTTATAGAATGTATATACGATATTCTTGTATCGCAAAAATTTACTGGTCTAATAGCGCTCATAGACGCTATGCATGAGTATGGATCTCGTATTATTTGGACAACTTTTGCTTCTGGAAAATACTTCCAAATCAAATCAATACTTGTGGAATGAAGTGGGGTTTTTTCCAAAAAAAACTTAGAATCCTCACCCCCAAAAAGATGGATAAATACTTCCCTAGATGATAACCCTTCCAAGTCCTTTTTGTTTACAATAATTCCTGAATTTTTATATAGCTCCTCCTTAATTATACTACACCCCTTATTGTATATTTTCTTTTCTGGGTCGGAAAACTTCCTCCCCAATTTGGGTATAATTTTATTGAAATAATGCGTCTCTGGAATGGTTTTAAATCCAAACTCTCTTGATAGAAAGCTCTGCATTAATGTTGTTCCGCCTCTAGGGGGGCCAACTAAAAAAACAATATTATCCCCCTCTCTTATGAATGGAGTTTCCCTTTTTCCTAGCATAATAAGCGCCCCTTATATGGTAATTTTTTAATGCAATTAATATGTTCCTGGTTTTGTTTTTATTTTATTGGGTTTTTGTTCGTTCTCTTGAAGGAAAATCGTAATGGGTGTCTTATCTTGACGTAAATTCTTCGAGTAGCACGACCTTTATAATTAAGTCTGGTATGAATCTCACAGAGAGGTAAATTTTGCATCTCCGCCCCCACCTCTAAGGGTTGGCATCCTGAATTAGATCCCAAAAACTGGACAAGGGCTAGAAGTATTCGGGTTAGTGAGCTTCTCAGCCGCTGAAAGGAGCCTTCCCCTGTCCCGAGCCAAAGGCATGCGCCTAAGCTCCTAACTTAAGGGCTGCGTTGGCCTGGATGGTGCCAAGGTGTCCTGCGAGAGTACCAGGTACATTCTGTGCAAATCAGCCATTGGAAGCACTACCTGCTTGATAGTTTGCCCAAGCTGGTCCATGGCAGCCGCCCCAAAATTGAGGCGGACTTTCTTCAAAAGAAGTCCAAGTAGATCAAGTGGTGGGCCGACCTGCTCGGCTTGTCTCGATCCACAAACTATATACAAGCTGGCCGGGGATAGCGCCGAGAACTTGGCGCTGATGTGGCTCATTGACCGCTAGTACCTGGGGACGCTCTACTACGCAGTTATCAGATGAATGTATGACCCCGGATTATTCACGGATAGCCGGTTAATGCCCTGGGCCGCAGCTTGATCGGCTTTGGATGCCCCGATTGGGGCAAT
>NZ_JBGUAW010000025.1:0-2299 GCF_041821045.1 Thiohalorhabdus sp. Cl-TMA
GTACGAGCGGTGTTTGGCGCCTGCAGGCGGCGGATACACCGTTGCTTGGGTGTTATATGGTCAAGCCGCACGGTCGATTAGTACCAGTCGGCTGCACGTGTTGCCACGCGTCGACCGCTGGCCTATCCACGTCGTCGTCTGCGACGGACCTTCAGGGGCCTTACGGCCCGGGAGACCTCATCTTGGGAGGGGCTTCCCGCTTAGATGCTTTCAGCGGTTATCCCGTCCGTACGTAGCTACCCGGCCATGCCCTTGGCAGGACAACCGGTGCACCAGAGGTACGTCCACTCCGGTCCTCTCGTACTAGGAGCAGCTTCCCGCAAGTCTCCAACGCCCACGGCAGATAGGGACCGAACTGTCTCACGACGTTCTAAACCCAGCTCGCGTACCGCTTTAAATGGCGAACAGCCATACCCTTGGGACCCGCTTCAGCCCCAGGATGCGATGAGCCGACATCGAGGTGCCAAACTCCGCCGTCGATGTGAACTCTTGGGCGGAATTAGCCTGTTATCCCCGGGGTACCTTTTATCCGTTGAGCGACGGCCCTTCCATGCGGAGCCGCCGGATCACTAAGGCCTGCTTTCGCACCTGCTCGACGTGTCTGTCTCGCAGTCTAGCGCCCTTCTGCCTTTGCACTCGTTGCGCGATTTCCGACCGCGCTGAGGGCACCTATCGCGCTCCTCCGTTACCGTTTGGGAGGAGACCGCCCCAGTCAAACTACCCACCTCACACGGTCCCAGGACCGGATCACGGTCCTTGGTTAGAACACAGAGACGATCAGGGTGGTATTTCAAGGATGGCTCCCCGACGACTGGCGTCGCCGGTTCCTCGCCTCCCACCTATCCTACACAGACCGCCTCCGTGTTCAGTATGAGGCTGTAGTAAAGGTCCACGGGGTCTTTCCGTCTTGCCGCGGGTACGCCGCATCTTCACAGCGATTTCAATTTCACCGAGCCTCGGGTGGAGACAGTGGGGCCATCGTTGCGCCATTCGTGCAGGTCGGAACTTACCCGACAAGGAATTTCGCTACCTTAGGACCGTTATAGTTACGGCCGCCGTTTACCGGGGCTTCGGTGATCCGCTTCGCTTACGCTAACGGACTCCCTTAACCTTCCGGCACCGGGCAGGCGTCAGTCCCTATACATCGGCTTGCGCCTTTGCAGAGACCTGTGTTTTTAGTAAACAGTCGTAGCCCCCTGGTCACTGCGGCCCCGTTCCGCTCCGTCCGCGCGGGATTTCACGTACTGAGGGCACCCCTTCTCCCGAAGTTACGGGGCCATTTTGCCGAGTTCCTTCACCCGAGTTCGCTCACACGCCTTGGGATACTCTCCCTGCCCACCAGAGTCGGTTTGGGGTACGGTCGCTGCCTACCTGGTGCTTAGAGGCTTTTCCTGGAAGTCTGGAGTCACCCACTTCGCGCCCGTAGGCGCTCGTTGTCGCATCTCGGCTCTAGCCCGGCGGATTTTCCTACCGGGCCAGCCTACCTGCTTGAACCGGGACGACCAGCGCCCGGCTGGGCTATCCTCCTTCGTCCCCCCATCGCAGTAGACAGCGGTTCCGGAATGTTGACCGGATTCCCATCGGCTACGCCTTTCGGCCTCGCCTTAGGGGCCGACTCACCCTGCGCAGATTGACTTGACGCAGGAACCCTTGGGCTTCCGGCGAGAGGGGTTCTCACCCTCTTTCAAGCTACTCATGTCAGCATTCGCACTTCCGATACCTCCAGCAGTCCTTTCGGACCACCTTCAGCGGCCTACGGAACGCTCCCCTACCCAGCGCATAGCGCTGCCGCGGCTTCGGTAGATGACTTAGCCCCGATATATTTTCCGCGCAGGACGACTCGACTAGTGAGCTATTACGCTTTCTTTAAAGGGTGGCTGCTTCTAAGCCAACCTCCTAGCTGTCTGTGCCGTCCCACCTCGTTTCCCACTGAGCCATCATTTGGGGACCTTAGCCGGCGGTCTGGGCTGTTTCCCTCTCGACCACGGATCTTAGCACCCGCAGTCTGTCTCCCTTGGTCGTGCTTCCCGGAATTCGGAGTTTGGTACGGTTTGGTAACCCCTTGCGGGGCCCCTAGCCGTTCCAGTGCTCTACCCCCGGGAGCAAACCCAAGAGGGCCTACCTAAATAGGTTTCGGGGAGAACCAGCTATCTCCGGGCTTGATTAGCCTTTCACTCCGACCCACAGCTCATCCCCCAGATTTGCAACTCTGGTGGGTTCGGGCCTCCAGTGGGTATTACCCCACCTTCACCCTGGCCATGGGTAGATCGCCCGGTTTCGGGTCGACCCCCTGCGACTT
>NZ_JBGUAW010000026.1 GCF_041821045.1 Thiohalorhabdus sp. Cl-TMA
GCCCTGCGCCAGGCCAAGCTGGCGTTGCGCGAGCAGCACCGCGCCGGCGCCGGGCCCACCCGGGCCCTGAAGGCCCAGGACACCGAGGCCCCCGCCGACCGCGACGGGGCGTACTTCTGGTCGCCGTTCATCCTCGTGACCCTGGAACATTGACAGTGCCTGCCCGGCAAGAAGAAAGGGCCCGGCCTGTTGGGCGGAAAGACCATGAAGAAGACGGGTGGCAAGGCCAATCCCCAGCAGGTGAACCAGATCGTCAGGGAGAAGCTGGACGCCAGGAAGGGGTAGAAGGAGCCTCTTCCGTTCTTTGTCTCGTATCCTGGACTTGTTTCGGGCTCCCAGTCGGAATGGCTGGGGGTCTGTTTTTTCTCCCTTCAGGGAGCCACCTAGGTGGCCTTCAGGCCACTTTCATTTGGTTCCCATGGGGGAATCCGGACAAGCCGGAAGATAGGAGTCCGTTGTTGGTCCAACCTCCCTTACTAGGGTTTTACCTCCGTAAAGTCCCAGTAGAGTAGTTGTGTAACCCATTTGGGTGACGCAGCCGAAAACTTTCCCCGGTATGGTCCTGCCTGACACCTTGAAAAAAAATGTCTCGGGCAGGTTAGTCAAGGCCGGTACGGTTCTGAATTGAAAGCCAAAACAGGAGCAGGGAATGCGCAATCGGCTGGTCTTTTTTGTGGTGTCCGGGGTGTTGGTGCTTACCGGATGTGCCTCTCCTGGTTTAAATAGGGGGCTTGTCCAGGCCCCTTCAAGTAGTGCGTCCTCCGCTAAAAATAAAGGGCCGTATGATTTCCCGGCGTCTCCCCAGTTAGATCCGGTGGCGAAGGCGGTCTATGAGGCGGTGAAAGCGAGCGAGGGCGGCTTCGCAAGCCTTCAGGGGGAACCCTGGTCCGAGGAGAAAAAAGAGGCCTACCTTGCGCGGATAGAAAAAGAGCAGATGGCCGGGGCTTCCAATCGGGATCAGGTCCTTGAGGAGATGCAAGCGAGAAGGAAGGCGGAGTACTACCAACCTGCTATAGGCAACCTCTTTAAAGGTGCAGGCGTGGAAGTCATTGCATCAAAGTTGACCAATTCGCCTGGAGAAACGAGATCTATCTTAACCTTCACTCTGAAGACCAAAAACCAGGAGATGGCCGAGCAACTGGCCCGCTCCCTCAACCAACATTTGAGGCAAGCGGCTCTACTGAAATCAAAAGGGTGGGAGTGGCACAATCAGGAAGAACTTAGAGAAAATATGAACTCCGTCTTAAAGGAAAGTATTGAGCGGGATGAAGAGCGGATTGAACGTTTGAAAGAAAAGGATTGGGAAAGAGAGTCCAATAGAATTAAGATAGAACGGATTGAAAAGCGTCTTAAAGAGCGAAAGAAGCAGTATGAGAAGGTTTTGAGTCAGCCCCGCCCTAAAGGTTATACGGCAAGTTATAAATGGATTTCAAAAAGCCCCAAAATTAGTACAACCCTGGGGCTCAGCATTAATTATAATGGTGGGAACTTGAAGATCGGAGTTTCCCGGATGAAAGTAGATGTGGGGCGTATAGAAAGGCAGGTTGACCAGGGTATGAAGGACACGTTCGGACCCTAACCCGCACACCTGCGAGTGGGTTGGCCAGAGGTATTCAGCAGCCGCTCTAGATACAAGAGGTGGTCCCAATGCCAAGGATAGGGGTAGTCGGGATTGACCTGCTCATGGTTGTCCTCTTAAGCGGGTGCGCAGCCGGGGACGGGCAGTGGGACAAACGGGAAATAGCGCAGGACAAAGAAGAGGTGGGTAGAAGGATGGAGTTGTATAACTCCACCCCAGCGGGCGCCGACGTGGTAGAAAGTGCCATTGACCTTCAACTCCTGATCCGCGATTCCCCCCTTTCTCCCGGCCATGCCCGCCTGACGGACAAGGTGTGGGCCCACTTTAAGGCCAGCCGGGACCGCTGGCGTTCCCGGAAGGATTCGTCCCCTTCGGGTCAGTTCCCGGCGCTGCCCCTGTATAAGGCGGCAGCCGCCTACTTTGGCGGCATCGGGCAGACCGGACGCCTGTTCCAGGTGCTGGGGGAAGCGGCCCGGGATGCCCGGCGCGCTGGCTCCATGGGGCAGTGGCGAGTCTTTCAGCTTCGTCTAGCGGAGGAGGCGGGTCGGGTGGGCAACGACCCCCGGGCACGCGCCGCCCTGGACCGAATCCATGACCGCTACTATATCCCCACCGCGCCGCAGGCGGATATGGATGCCAATGACCGCGCCTGGACCGCCTATCTGCTGGCGCTGCGCTACGCCTACGGGGCGGGCCGTACCCGCGACGGGCCAACCGTGCGGCGGGATGCCCGCTTCGTGCTGGAGACGGTGCAGGAAGACCGGCAGTTCCGCCTGCCCTACCGATGCTGCTGGGTACCGGCCTTGAAGATGCTGCCCCCGTTACAGCTCTCGGTGGCGAGGATCGGTGATGAAAAGCTGTATAGCCGCATTTCCGCCCAAATCGCCGAGGCCAGGGAATCGGCCCTGAACGTGAAGGATGGCATCGACTTCATACCGGTTGGGCCCGATTCCATTTTTGGAGGGGATTCTGGAAGGAGCCGTATATATGGGATGGGTGTGCTCGGTGGAATTGAGAGCCTCTTGGGCGAGAACTATGAGGGGACCCACACAAATCAAAGATTCAAATTTTTGGCCCCGCACTGGCCCCTATTCCGGGCGGCCCTCGCCCAATGGGAGGCAGCCCTCCATCTGGGGCGGGCCGATGATCGGCGGACCAGTTACGAGCGGGCGAAAAAGCGCCTGGCGCGCCTGAACGTCCATTACCAGGAGGCAGGGGAGCGCCGGGCCGCTGCCGACGGCCTGATCCGCGCCCGCCACCGCTTCAGGCTGGCGAAGGCCCGGGAAGCGGAGCTGGCGGGCGAATATGA
>NZ_JBGUAW010000027.1 GCF_041821045.1 Thiohalorhabdus sp. Cl-TMA
GGTATTCAATCACCGACCGCGCCTCAAAATACATCAGGCTCCGGGGAGGGAGACAATCACCCGAGTCCTTACAATTAGAGCCTGCGATGCTCTACGGACCTCAAAGTCAACCAAATATCTTCCTCTTGGCCTGTTCCCTCGAGATCGTTGGATCCGATTGCTTCCTGCCCGCAGAAAAGCACCATAGACTCCCCCCCTGCTTCACGGGAACTGGGATAAATAATCCCATCTAACTTGGGTGCCTCCTGTTCTTTATGGAATTCAAGGCGAAAGTATTCCGTCACAACCTGGGTGGGAATGTACTCGATATGGATCCGATCATCTCGCTCAATTGGTTGGGTGAAGTCGCGCAGGAGATGGTGGAAGAAGGTTGCTTCCCTCCCTCCCCAGGGTTGGGAATCGGGGATAGGGGCGAAAAACCCAGGTATATCCGGAAGGCCGGAAAGGTCGAGCAGAAACAGGTCTCTTTGGACAACGAACTGCCCGGTGGAAAATAACCCCGGTCCCTCAAAGATTTCCTGGAAGGCTGTTTCGGGGTCCAAGGCTCCATAGAAAAGAGCTACTCCGGGGGGGCTCATCCTATTGCTTAGAGTTGCGTGTGGAGGAGGAGGCCCTAAAGATTCAGGCGTCGTTAATTTCTCCCCATTCTTCGAAAACCTAGTGCGGAAAATCGGGGTTTCATTTGATAGGGTCCGGAAAAGGTCGAGTCTCTCTGCGATATCCCCGATTGATTTCAGCGTTTCCGCGGGGGAAGGATCGGGGTCCAGTCCTTTTAATTCGGAGTTTTCCCCCTCCTGAATCCGGTCCAGGAAAAACCGTGTTTTGTACTTTACGGTATTAGAAAAGCCCTCCCAGCCCGACCATAAAATTTCAAGCTTATCCCTCCCGAATGGGTTACGAAGGCACCAATCCTGGGGGCCTCCGAGGTATTCTATGATCTTCTCGAAGAGAATTCCTTCTTCATCCCGCTGGAGTTCAAGTCCAATTTCGTCAAGTACAAGATCATGGGTGTCCCAAACTTTTCCAAATTGCCATCCTCCCTCCCGGCTTTCCCATGGCAGGCAATTAGCCGCCAAGTCGTACTCCTCCTCAATACAGTTTTGGATGTGGGAAAGAATTATGTCCAATTTTGCGGTCGGCGCGTCGCTTCCCCGGCAAATATCGCAGCCAGGATCCTCATCTGAACTGTTAATTAAGCTTTTAAGGTCCGGATCATTGAAGCACTCGGCGCAAACGTATAATTCCCCGATATCCATCAATGCTATATCCCCACAAGAATTAAGCCTTAACTGGCTCAGGCGAAACAGCCTCCTGGAAAAAGCGGCCTAGCGAAGCAACTCAGTCCGAATAACCTAAAGGACACCTACTTCGAAACCGCAAGTGGGTGTCCTATCCTGGTTATTTTACCTATAGAGCGAACCCTCCGGTGCTTTAATATATTATTTCTGGCAAATACCTCATTATCCCTTTATTAAGTTTCTCTTTTAAATTTCTTGCAATAAAATCATTTATTTTTTCATTTTCCCTTCGGCTGGCTTCCAATTCTTTTTTGGTTATATCCCGTTGCCTATTCCAATATGTAGCCAAATCACCAAAGTCGGCCTTATTGAGGATTTTATTAAAATCACCCATATTAGTTCCATTTAACATCAAGTTAAATGCTTTTGAAAAGTTGATTTTTCCCGCCTTACTACGAATAAATTCCTTATTTTTTTCAGTTAAAAGTGATATTTGACCGCGATCCGATTCAAACCTTTTGGTGTAATCTTTTTTGAAATTCAATAGAATGGCTATATTTCTATATTTTTGTGCTAATTGCATATTGCACCTTTCATATTTTCTGAAATATTTCTCCCGTTTTTCTTTATTTTTTAACTGTTGCTCTTGAAGTATTTTTGCTAGTTTGACGTCCTTTTTGTTGGGCGCGCCCTTTTCATATACCGATTTTATGTGTTTATTGATTAAATAAAATGTTCCTGCAGTAGAATTTACAGCGCCAAGGTAATCCTTCCCGTAGAAATAACAATTTAGCCTTTGCTCCTGGGCTTTTTTAAATTCGGTTTTAGTTGTGTAGCTGTTTAGGTCCGCTCTACTCTTATAAACTGATACCGCCCCAGTTAATATGAGAGACCCTAATATTAAGGGGATAAAGGTATTAAAAAACCAGGCACCAAAGAATCTGAAACTTTCTTTTTTCTGTAGATTAAACATGCAGCATCCTGATGTTGAAATTTTAGGGTTGATTCTAAAGAAAAAAGATTATTTTCAATTGGTTTAAACGAAATCTAAAGGACACCCACTTTAAACCTAAAGGAGTGCGTACCTATAACGGACACCCACCTTTTTGCCCTCACCTGGCCTCCTAGAAACCTAGATGTTACGAGGTAAGGGACACCCACTTCCCGCCTCGAACGTCAAAACCTAAAGGACACCCGCTTCGTTAGAAAGTGGGTGTCCTTTTCCTCGTTCCCCGGGTGGGTAAGCCGGAACGGCGCCCGCCGGACCAGATTGCTCACGAAGGAGCGTGCCGTCGCCGCTTTGCGGTCGTCC
>NZ_JBGUAW010000028.1 GCF_041821045.1 Thiohalorhabdus sp. Cl-TMA
ATCCTCAATGCCCCGCACGCCAGGCCTCCTTCAGGTTTGTGGGTACAGCCGTAGGGTGCCAAATCGGGAGTTTTTCATCAGCCTGTGATAGGCTGGATAAATTGTCGAAAACCGTCTTCCACCAAAACCAAAAGCTTCCAGGCCGGAAATGGGTCTGAAATGTTACAGTACCGAATTTGTTTAGAAGGTCATTGGCAAAGTTCACTAGGCCCAGACCCGCGCTGCCCCTTAAAAGCCAAAACGTTGCTGAAATACCCAAAGTAAAACCCCAGCCATAAAATTACAGGAATAGCTAGCCTGTCCGTAATTAAAGCCTCAGAAATCCCAGACATAATTAAAACGTTAAATAACAATAATATGGAAAATCCCACTTTCCAATCAGCTTCCCCTTCTTCCCTGAAAACCTTATTCGTCAGCAAGAATCTGTATAGGAAAACACCAAAAATAGTACCTAAAAGAGTCAGCCCTAAAATTCCCACTTCAAATAAAATATGGAAAAATAAGGAATCCATTAATCTAATCCCCCCCATCCCAATACCAAACAAGGGGGATAAAGGTTCTAACAAAAAATCACCCCCTTTATCAAAAATAAGGTCAATCCGTTTAGTCGTACTTTTTTGTTGGGTCCAATCAGAAAATATTTTCCTAGATACGCTTATATTTTTATAAATTTTTTCGCCAAAAAGAAATATCCCAAACACCATTAGGGGTGCTAGCCATGTGGTTCCTTTTAAAAATCCACCACGAACTAATATGACCAAATATAAAAAAGACAGGATATAGGCAAGCACACCTGCTCTAGAACCACTTGCCAATACTATTGTTCCACACAATAAAATAACCACAAAGGAAAAAAACATTTTCCCTTTTTCAGCAAGAGTCAATGCCAGAATTGGGAAAAAGAGTCCAATATAAATTCCTAAAGACTGCCCACCATTATCTACCCCGAAGTAAGCCAGTCTCCCAAGATTTTGCCATTCCCCAAGAAATATTTTGTAAATCAAATAAAAGAAACTCCAAAGAAATACACTTAAAAAAAGAGCTTTATGGGACCCCAAAAACAATCTATCTTTATCTATAAAATTTCCAAGCCACATACCAACCAAAAGAAGGAAAAAATATTCGGACATTTTTCCCCAGTAAAGGGATAATATAACATTATTCCCGGAAACTAATACGGGTACCCATAATGCTATAAAAACAGATATATAGGAAAATAGAAGGTATACGATCCATACACTCTTTAAACTTTCCCCAAAAAGTAAAGCTACAAAAAAAACAATAAAACAAAGTACAATGGGAAAGTCGGTCAATTTAAAAAAATTCCAAGCTTCAATCCCAGAAAAAAAAGATAAAAGCACCGTTACGGATAGCAATCCTCCTACAACTAAAGAAAATATATTTTTTTTCATAATTATAACCTGGTTTTAATACTTTCAGACAAATAAAAAAGGAATCCGGCAGATTCAAATTCCGATCGTAACAGCCCCAGCCTGCAAAAGCCGTGCGGCTATGGCACCGCATAACAGCAACCTACGACTTGAAGGCGCGTAACCATCTCCCGTTTAGGGGGACAGGACCGGGGCGATCGGAGGGAACGCATGCCGGTCTAGGGGGAGCACCAGCGGAACACCCCCTCCAAGGCGGCATCTTCCCTAGCTGCCATTCGTCGGGCTTGGTCTCGGTGGTTCCGGTGGAGCCGTAGGATGGGGACCCCGTACTGAGGCCTAAGTCCGGGGCGACTCCAGCTGAGCTGGGCCACCGAGAAGGTCGCCGAAGGCCCGCGCTCCAGGGCAATGCCCGAATGGCCAGCTACGAAATCATCTACCGTTACATCTGCCAGATCCAGGGCAAACAGCGCAGCTCAACCGTTGTTTGTGGCATGGCAAAGCTCACCCTGTGTATTGCGCCGCCTGGCGACCTCGGGGGCCACGGCTTCTGAACCGGCGCTCCATCCAAGGGGGGGGGGGGGGGCGCGCACACCAACGGTGGCAACCTCGTCGGCCCTTGGAAAGGCGACAGAATAAACTTCGGTATCATAAATGCCCCCTGCCGACCATCATCGAGTGCAGTACTCGCTTTTCGTTTACTGCGGAGTGGGTTGGACCCCAAAAACTAGACATGGGGTAGAAGTAACTGGTTGAGGGGGTACCCTCTGCCTAAGAAAGGAGCCTTTCCGTATTCCGAGCCAAAGGGGCGTCGATGAGCCATGCTACGGACTGCATTGGTCTGGAAGGTGCCAATGCCGCCATGGCGTCCAGTGAGAGTGCCAGGTACATCCAGCGCAAATCAGCCATTTGATGCGCCACCTGCTTGAGCCCGGATTATTCACGGATAGCCGGTTAATGCCCTGGGCCGCAGCTTGATCGGCTTTGGATGCCCCGATTGGGGCAAT
>NZ_JBGUAW010000029.1 GCF_041821045.1 Thiohalorhabdus sp. Cl-TMA
CCACTTCGCCACCCACGGCATCCTGAGCGGCGACCTGCCCGGGCTCACCGAGGCCGCACTGGTGCTCGCCGACTCCGAGGAAAGCGACGGCCTGCTCACCGCCTCGGAGATCGCGAACCTCGGCCTGGACACCCGGCTGGCGGTGCTGTCCGCCTGCAACACCGGCAACGGCGAGCAGATCGCCGGCGAGGGGCTGGTGGGGGTGAGCCGGGCCTTCCTCACCGCCGGCACCGAGGGGGTGGTGGCGTCCCTATGGCCGGTGGACTCCACGGCCACCGTGGCGCTGATGGAGGCCTTCTACGAGCAGCTCGGCCAGGGCCTTGCCCCGGCCGCGGCCCTGCGCCAGGCCAAGCTGGCGTTGCGCGAGCAGCACCGCGCCGGCGCCGGGCCCACCCGGGCCCTGAAGGCCCAAGACACCGAGGCCCCCGCCGACCGCGACGGGGCGTACTTCTGGTCGCCGTTCATCCTCGTGACCCTGGAGCATTGACAGGGTGCAAGGGACAGACTAAAAGCGGTCTATCAGCAGGATAGTAAAAAGCTTTCCCGATTCGGTTTCCTTGTCCTGTCACGCTAGTCAAGCCTTCCAACCTCCCGGAGCTCCCATGCAAAAGCACCATTCCAACCTGGCCACACTTCTGTCCCTGGGATGCTCGGTTCTCGGGATCCTCTGGGGCTCGGCAGTTTGGGCCAATGCAGGCAAGACGCAAACGCCCACGCCTGCGGAATTGGAGGCCCAGTTGGAAAAGTGGCCGCCGCAGTTGGTGATCGACAGTGGTGGGCATAGTCGGCCCGTATGGGATGTAATGTTTTCCCCTGAAGGCAATAAGCTTTACTCGACCTCATTGGATAAAACAGTCCAAGTGTGGGATGTGCGCAAAGAAAAACGGCAAAAGGTTTTCCGTTTTCAGCGAGGGACGGGATCAAAGGGTGAGTTGAACGCAGGAGCCTTGTCTCCTGATGGGGAGAAGTTAGCAGTAGGCTTTTCTGACAATAACATAAGAATAATTGATGCAAATACAGGGGTTATAAAGAAGACTCTTTATGGTCATAAATCTCGAATAGGGGATATTAAATTTTTTCCTGATGGCCGGCATATCCTTTCAAGTAGCATGGAAGTCCGGATCTGGGATCTTAAGACTGGAAAAACAAAGCATATTCTTAAAGACGCTGGAAGGAATGGCGGCATTATGAACGTAGCGATTAGTCCTTCCGGCAATCACGTGGCTGCTTCTAATCCTTGGGAGCCAGTTCGTTTATGGGATGCCAGAAATGGCAATTTAATTTCCAGACTAAATAATCCTCGTAGCGACACTTTTTCGCTAGCTTTTAGCCCAAAAGGGAGGTATCTGGTAACAAATGCGGATAATCCTGTTGGGGAAGGTAATGGGTTGGCTCTTTGGAATTCCAAAACAGGATCATTTGTAAAGATTATGGCTGTTTCAAGAGTTAATAGGCAGGTAAGGTTTTTTCTTTTTAATGAAGAAGGTGGCAAATTAATAGTTGGCAGAGAGCGGGCATTAAGTAAACAGGAAAGTAAGTACTGGATTGAGGTTTTTTCTTTTCCGGAAGGTGAAAGGTTGGACTCCTTTGGTGGTCCGCCGAAGCGTGTTTTTAACACATATCCCGCTGCCGCCTGGGATGGAGATAGCAACCTAGTTGCAACTGGTGGCCATCTAGATGATGGCGCGCCTGCGATTCAAGTCTGGGATGCAGCGAATGGGACGGTGAAGAAATTTTTTAGAGACAATGGGCAAGGGTATATTTCCCAGGTCGGCTTTTCAAAAGATGGAAGTAGTGTTGCATGGGGGGTAAGGGAAAACAAAGAACATGGTTATTATAATAAGCATGGTGATCTTAAATATCAATTAGATCTTCTCTCCGGACAAAAGGGGAAGTTTAGTAACGTAGAGGAGGATAAGGGATTTATAAGGGGGGTTAGGGAGACAAAAGGTCGAGGGTTGTCCTTTTCTGATGAAGACCGATTTGCGAAGAAATGGCTTGAGGTTTTTGAATATGGGTCCCCAAAGATAAAAATTAAAGCTGATAGTTGGGCAAGAAGCGGTCGGGATTTCGTAACTGCCTCTCTGACTCCCTCTGGCAAGACTGTCTTAATTGGCGGGAGGGATGGGAGGTTGGTTAGTTATAACGCAAATTCAGGCGAGAAATTGCAAGAATTTGTTGGCCATGGAGGCTATGTTCTTGCTTTGGCCCCCTCCCCCGACGGCCGCCTGCTGGTCTCCGGCAGCTCGGACCAAACCATCCGCCTCTGGGAGATCGCCACGGGGGAGCTGCTGGTGACCATCTTCCCGACCCGGGACGGCGAGTGGGTGGCCTGGACGCCGGAGGGGTTTTTCGACGCCAGCGAGCACGGCGC
>NZ_JBGUAW010000030.1 GCF_041821045.1 Thiohalorhabdus sp. Cl-TMA
GACACCGGCCGGATCGGTTTGGCTGAACCCCGAGCGAGCCTTTCGCTCGGATACGGAGGAAGCCGCAGCGTGAGTCCTGGGGAAGCGACAACTACCTTGAAAAACGCCGGTCCGCGGAATGGACTCAGTATAAGAACTTGGGGATAAAAATCATTCCATCATTGCCGGGGTGACCGACTTCACAAGTGCAAGGCTCGATGTATCCGCGGTGGCGACAGAAAGGATTCGGAGTCGGGGTACAGGGTGGTACACTTCGCCCCCGACGCGCTGACAAAACGAACTGTCTTATAACGCCCGGAACCGGTCCTTGCTCGAATGGTCCAGCTTTTCGTTCTGTGTCCTCTGGCCTTCATTCTCGCCCTGTTCCTGATCCACAACCTGCGGCGGCCGGCCGTCCGGTTGCGGTTGGTGGACATTCCGGGAGGCAGAAAGGCTCACGACGGGGAAGTCCCGCTCGTTGGCGGGATAGGGCTGTTCGCCACTTTCGCCCTGGTGGCCTTGCTGCTTCCCAATGAGCTCGGTTCCTATCGAGGGCTGTTCTTCGGCATGGGCATACTGCTGATCGCCGGTGTTTTGGACGATCTGCATGACATACGGGCGCGGGACAAGTTCATCGTCCAGATGATCGCGGCGGGGGTGCTGGTTTTCTGGGGCGATCTGACCGTGGCGCACCTGGGCACCTTCCCGGGCATTGGCGAGTTGAGGTTAGGTCCTTTAGCCGCCCCCTTCACCCTGCTTTGCGTGGTGGGGCTGGTCAACGCGGTCAATATGTTGGACGGGGTGGATGGCTTGGCGGGCGGCGTGGTGCTGGTGGTACTGGCATGGCTGTCTCTGATGGCGGGTATAGAAGGGTATCCGCAGTTCATCGTGCTGCCCGCCATCCTCGCCTCGGCGGTTCTGGCCTTCCTCGTCTTCAACTATCCCCATCCCTGGCGGCCCCGGGCCAGCGTCTTCCTGGGGGACTCCGGGAGCCTGCTGCTGGGCTTCGCCGTTGCCTGGTTCACCCTGGAACTGGGCACCCATCCCGGAAACACGGTTCCGCCCATCACCATGGCGTGGATACTGGCGCTTCCCGTCTTCGATACCGTGATCCTGATCGGACGCCGGCTGGTGAAAGGGCGCCACCCCATGGCCGCCGACCGGGAGCACCTCCACCACATCTTCCAGCGGGCCCGGTTTACCTGTCGGAGTACCGTCTATCTGCAGCTCGCCATCTCCACTTTTATGGGCGCCGTCGGTGTTGGCAGCTGGCTGCTGGGCGTTCCCGAGTGGGTTATGTACGTCCTGCTGCTCGGGGTGTTCCTGGGCCATCTGTATTTCGTCATGCACGCCTGGCGGATGGTCCGGGTAATCCGGTGGGTGCGGGGCCGGAATCGCCAAGCGGCGTAGAAGCTGAGAGATCGTTAACGCCACTTCAAGTTGCCTGGCTTCCAGCTCCGTCGCTCCGGTCCACCCCAATACCCCCACCAGCACCCCAACCCCTAGCCAGGAAATCACATCCAGTACGGCCCACAGGATCTCCAGCAGCGAGCCGCCGTAGTCGCCGAAATGGAGCGGTCCGAAAAGCGCCCGTGCCTTGCTGTACCAGGGCATTTCGCGCCTGCTGGCTCCAGGGTCACGCGGGAGTGGCCTGTAGAGCCCGTATCCTCGAATGGATGCCCCTTTCGAGAAAGGGGGGCGCTGCAGGCGACGGGAGCACGGCGGAAGCATGAGCCCCGACCGGGGCGGCTCCTTGGGCGAATGGTGTGGTAATCTGTGCAATTGTAGTCAGGTAACTACAATATGCGACGGGGAGGGGGTTCCATGAGCACGATGCTGACCAGCCGCGAATTCAACCAGCATGCCAGCGAGGCCAAGAAGGCTGCGGAGCAGGGACCGGTTTTCATCACGGACCGGGGCCGCCCGGCCCACGTCCTGTTGAGCATCCAGGAATACAACCGGCTAACGGGCCAGGATCGGAATATCGCGGACCTCCTCAAGGTGCCGGGTGGCGAGGATGTCGAGTTGGAGCTTCCGCGTTTCTCGAAGCAACCGCGTCCGGCTGACCTGTCCTGATGTATCTGCTGGATACCAATGTGGTATCCGAGCTGAGGAAGGTCCTGTAGTTGCCCCCGTATTTGCGGAAACCCGTTCACATCAATTGAGCGCCCCGGAACGCTCGGGGTGACCGCATTCCCAGCGCCCGATGAGGGTGATGGCGGTTGTAGTCGGAAAGCCACCGGCGCAGTTGTTTCAGCACCGATGCGGCCGTCGGTCGCTCGTGGATCTGCACGTATGAAGTGGACCCCAAAAACTGGACAGGGGTAGAAGTAAACGGCTGAGGGGGTATGCTCAGGCTCAGAAAGGAGCCTC
>NZ_JBGUAW010000031.1 GCF_041821045.1 Thiohalorhabdus sp. Cl-TMA
TACGAGGAGTTCGGCTACGAGCAGGTGCCGCAGCGCAGCCTGCGGGGCATGAGCTTCCCCATCGGGGTGCGGTAGGGGCAAGGAAGGATTCGACCTGAACATCCGACTGGCGGTGCTGTCCGCCTGCAGCACCGGCAACGGCGAGCAGATCGCCGGCGAGGGCCTGGTGGGGGTGAGTCGGGCCTTCCTCACCGCGGGCATACAAGGCGTAGTGGCTTCGCTGTGGCCAGTGGACTCCGCGGCCACCGTGGCGCTGCGTCAGGAAAAACTGGAAGGAAACCGCCCTACCCGGCCCCTGAAGGCCAAGGACGCCGAGGCACCGGCGGAAAACGCCGGGGCGTATTTCTGGTCGCCCTTCATCCTGATGACTCTGGGGCATTGACAGTGCTAAAGAGACAGAATAAAAGCCGTTTATCAGCATGATGGCGAAGGTCTGTCCCGCCAGACTTTTCTTCCCCCCACACAGTGATTGAGGTTTCCGACCTCCCGGAGGAACCATGCGAAAGTACCATTCCACTCTAGCCACACTTCTGTCCCTGGGATGTTCGGTTCTCGGGATCCTCTGGGGCTCGGCAGTTTGGGCCAATGCAGGCAAGGCGCAAACGCCCACGCCTGCGGAATTGGAGGCCCAGTTGGAAAAGTGGCCGCCGCAGTTGGTGATCGATACGGGGGCGCACCAGTCCCCTGTTGCCGACCTTATGTTCTCACCGGACGGAGAGATTCTGTATACCGTGTCCGAGGACAAGACCGTCCAGGTCTGGGATGTGGACAGTCGGGAGCGGCGCCGGGTGTTCCGGCTGCAGCGCGGGTCGGGGGAGCAGGGCAAGCTGTACTCGGGGGCGCTGTCTCCGGACGGCGAGCAATTGGCGGTGGGCTGCTGGGACCATGCCATCCGCATTTTGGATGCGCAGACGGGGGAAGTGGCGAAAGTGCTCCAGGGCCACACTGCCGAGGTATGGGATTTGGATTTCTCGCCCGATGGTCGCTATCTGGTCTCGGGCAGTGAGGATGAAACCGCCCGAGTGTGGGATTTGGAATCCGGAGGTGTCCGGCATGTGCTGCATGGGCATGATCATCCAATAAGAGACGTCTTATTTAGTCATGATGGAAATTATATTGCTACCGGCTATTTTGGTAGTGCAACGAAACTGTGGGATGCCCGTACCGGGGAAAGGACTTTTTCCCTAGGAAAAAGGTCAGATACATTTTCCCTCGCTTTTACTCCTGATTCTAGGCACCTGATTACTAACTATGATGGATCTGGTAGCAGTACCGGTTTTGGGGTTTGGGATGTTTATACGGGGGAACTGGATGAAAAATTTGCTATTAAAGGGGGCAGTGATTATATAGCGGGGATGTTCTCTCTTTCTCCTGATGGGAAGAACTTTATTTCTGGTCGTTTTAATTATACAGAGGAAGGAAAGTTTGGTTTTGTAAAATGGTTTTTTGAGTCTTACTCTTTCCCTGGTTCCCATTTAAGAAAAATTTTTAAGGATCCCCCGAGAATTCTAGGCGGAAATACGGAGTTTGAATGGTCTCCCCAAGGAGATATTATTGCTACAGCAGGACCTATGGGGGTACGGAAAAAGCGGGTTATCCAGCTTTGGGATCCAAAAACGGGAAAGCGGCGTCCCCTAATCCAGGAAGCGTCTCCGGGAAATTCTACTGCGGTCGCTTTCTCGGAGGAGGGGAATGCTATTTCTTGGTCGGAAGAAATAGGTTCTTCCTTTGATCGTTTTACACAGCAGCAAACGTTACAAAGCCGCTTTCTCCTCCCCCTCCCGAAGAACCCTTCGGGGAGTCGCAGTGCCGTGGTATCGCAGACAGGGTGGCAACGGGGAATCCAGCAGGCAGGAGGTACCAAACTAAAAATTAACGAAGAAGATACAAATGTTGTGGAGATTTGGCGGTTTGGAAGCCGGGTACAGCGAATCGACCGAAACCAGCGGGAAGGTACGGCCCATACAGCTTTAACCCTTACCCCCGAGGGGGATACGGTAATAAGCGCCGACCGGAATGGCTATATCGCCAGTTACAGCACCCGAACCGGGGAGAAGCTGCACGAGTTCGTCGGCCATTCTCAATATGTCACCTCAGTGGCGCCCTCCCCCGACGGCCGCCTGCTGGTCTCCGGCAGCTTGGACCAAACCATCCGCCTCTGGGAGATCGCCACGGGGGAGCTGCTGGTAACCATCTTCCCGACCCGGGACGGCGAGTGGGTGGCCTGGACGCCGGAGGGGTTTTTCGACGCCAGCGAGCACGGCGC
>NZ_JBGUAW010000032.1 GCF_041821045.1 Thiohalorhabdus sp. Cl-TMA
TTCGGCTACGAGCAGGTGCCGCAGCGCAGCCTGCGGGGCATGAGCTTCCCCATCGGGGTGCGGTAGGGCGCCCACGGTTTGTGCAAGCACGCGGGCGGAATTGGAGGAATCGTGGATGGCATGGAAACGCGGCGGGATTGGCGGAATGCTGCTGGGGGCCTTATCGGTATGGCCCGGCATGGTCGCCGCGGCGGAGGATGCCCTGGGCCCGTCGCAGCCGGAGCTGGAGCGGCGGCTGGAGAAGTGGCCGCCGCAGCTGGTGATTGATACGGGAGGACACCAGTCCCCTGTTGCCGACCTAATGTTCGCACCGGATGGGAAGACCCTGTACACGGTTTCTCAGGACAAGACCATTCAGATCTGGGACGTGGCCAGCGGCAAGCGACGCCGGGTTTTCCGCCTCCAGCGGGGGCCGGGGGAGCAGGGCAAGCTGTACTCGGGAGCGATTTCTCCGGACGGCGAGCAATTGGCGGTGGGGTGCTGGGACCATGCCATCCGCATTTTGGATGCGCAGAGCGGGGAAGTGGAGCAGGTGCTGCGGGGGCACCAGGGCATCGTGCACGCTCTAGATTTTTCTCCGAATGGCCGTTATCTGCTATCCGGAAGCATGGATGAGATTGCCTACTACTGGGATCTGGACAGTGGGCAACCTTTTCACTCTTTCGGGCCTCATGGAGCTGGGGTCCGAAGTGTAATGGTGGGTCCTCACGGATATCGCCTAGCTACTAGTCCTTATGATCCAAGAGCGTCTGCTTACATTTGGGATGCAAAAAGTGGGGAAGAAGTTCGCGATTTAAGTAAATCAAGATATTTTGAAGCTACATATTCTTTATCATTTTCACCTGATGGTAAGTATTTAGTAACAAATGGAAGTACGCCCGGACAAGAGGATGCAGGCTTCGCGATTTGGGCTTCGAAAACTGGAAAGTTTGTTGGGTTGGTGAAAACTGTTGACGATACGTTGGAGAGCAACAGTACTTCGGGTTTTTCAACGATATCTCCAGACGGAGAAAGGTTAATTATTTCCAACTATTACCTGGAGAAAGTGGGCGGGAAGGTGTCTCATTATCCATTTTGGTATGAGGAATATACCTTCCCAGAGGGGAGGCTTCTGGAAACTTACGAAACACCTCCCAAGCGGGTAATAGATCATAGGTCTGGATTTGTTTGGAACAAGGCAAAGAATATTGTAGGAACCGCTGGTCCTTTTAATAGTAAAAATGACATAATTGTTCAGATATGGGCCCCTGAAAAAGACAAGGTTTATAACCGACTATCAGGAGTTGGTTCGGGGGTGATTTCAGCAGTGGGTTTCTCGGAAAAGGGGGGTGCTATTGGGTGGGCGCGGAAACACGCAGATTCTTTTGACAGGTTCTCCAAAGAACATACCTTGCAAAACCGATTTTTCCTTCCCCTCCCGAAGAACCCTACGGGGAGTCGCAATGCCGTCGTATCGCAATCTGGGTGGCAACGGGGAATCCAAGGAGTAGGCAATACGGAGATCCGCGTCCAACCAGACCCCGATGATGGTCATCCTAATCACTGGAAGTTGGAGATTCTGCGCTATGGGCAAGTAGTGCGCCGGATAAATCGAAAAGGGAAGGCCTCCAGTACTCACTCCGCCCTGACCTTGACCCCGGACGGAAACACGGTGATCAGCGGGGGGCGAAATGGCTATCTGGCGAGCTATGACGCCCACACTGGAGAAAAGCTGCACGAGTATATTGGTCACTCGGAGTACATCACCTCAGTGGCCCCCTCTCCTGACGGCCGCCTGCTGGTCTCCGGCAGCTCGGACCAAACCATCCGCCTCTGGGAGATCGCCACGGGGGAGCTGCTGGT
>NZ_JBGUAW010000033.1 GCF_041821045.1 Thiohalorhabdus sp. Cl-TMA
CCCGGATTATTCACGGATAGCCGGTTAATGCCCTGGGCCGCAGCTTGATCGGCTTTGGATGCCCCGATTGGGGCAATGCATAAGTCCGAAAAAGAGGCTTTCGGTCTGGCTGGAGCCCCAAAGAGGTGGCCAAAAGCGGGCAACGGCCCCTGCCGGCGCTTCTTGCGGCACTGGCCTCCCCGGGCGCCTCCCGGCGCGGGCCCGTTTCGGTTGTTCAGCAGCGCCGTTGGCGCTATCCGCCAGCCCAGCGCAATCGGTCCAGGCGCTGGAACAGGGGCTGCCAGAGCCGCACCGCGGGCCGGGCGAGCACAACCCGAATCTGGCGGGCGTGGACCAGCACGCGGGCGGCGGTTTTCAGTACCTGCTCCCGCAGCCGCTTGAGGCTGAAGCCCTGGCCCGTGGCCTCTTCCTGCGGCACCCGCAGGGCGTGCATGGCCTCGTAGGCCAGCAGGTGCAGCAACAGCCAGGCCTCGTTGCGGGCGAAGACCTCGGCGTCGGTGGCGACGCCCCGCGAGGTGGCGGACAGCCGGGGCGCAAGCACGTCTTTCAGTTCGCCCATGTGGCCCTCGGCCTTGCCGCGCTGGCGGTAGAGCCGCAGGACCTCTTTGGCCGGATACGGCCCCGGCTCCAGGCTGGTGACCAGCCAGAAGGGCAGTGCAGGAACAGATCATCGGGCCGCTCCTGCACTACCAGGATCAGGCGCCGGTCCGCCGGCCAGGAGCCGGCCTGGTAGCGCTCCTCGATAGCCCCCTCGCGGGGCTCCTTGGGCGGCCGGCCCACCGGGCGCTTCAGGTGGGGCTCGGCCAGCCGATCTAGCGCCTGGTTGCCCCGGAGACGGCCCACATACGGGACGTCGCGCTCCTCCAGGGCCGACAGGGTCGCGTTGTCGGTGAACCCGGCATCCATGCGGGCCAGCCCCACCTGGCACAGGTGCGTCCGGGCCTGATCCACCACGGCGGGGATCCACTCCGGCGCCTCGGCGGCGGGATGGGCCTTGCCCTCGCGCAACCGGGCGTCGAGCAGGTCGCCGGTTTCGGCGACCGAGGCGATCAGCGGGTAATAGACCCGCCCGCCGAGGTGGCCGTTGTAGGCCGAGCCGGCCTGGTGGCCGGCGACATCGATGGCCATGCCGTCGATGTCCAGGGTCAGGCGGCGCTTGCGATGCCCGCCGTTGGCGGCCCGCAGGCGCTGGCCGGCCAAGCGCAGGGTGGCCTCGTGCAGCACGGCCCGGTTGGCCTCGGTGGCCAGCGTGCCCAGAAGCCGGGACAACGTTGGCTGCGAAGGCAGGGCCGCCTCCAGCGGGCTCAGCCCCCGCTGGCTGCTGCCGGCGATCCGCAGCAGCGGATCAGTGGCCTGGCCCTCGGCATCGGCGAGATCGCCCCAGCCCTGGGCGAGCAGGCCGATCACGGTGCGCAGCTGATCGGGCAGCGGGTGCGTGATCTGCCCGGGCTCTCGCGGATCGGCGAGCCACGAAGCCAAGAAGTCGAACGTACCGGCTCGCTCCAGGACATCGCGGACCAGTAACAGGCCGGCATCGCTGCTCTGGTTGGCCTCGCGGGCCTCGACCACCACGGACCGGTTGAACGAAGGGCGGAGCAGTTCTACGCTTTCACCCATGGCGTGAGGCTTCTCCCTTGTACTGATGAGTCTGGACACCTCTGATTATAAAGGGAAAAAGCCTCACGCCATACTTGTGTCTGGGGCCTCCGATGAATTAGCCGGG
>NZ_JBGUAW010000034.1 GCF_041821045.1 Thiohalorhabdus sp. Cl-TMA
GCCCGCATGGCCGGCATCCACGACACCATCGAGACGCTCTCCGAGGGCTACCAGACCGAGCTCGGCGAGCACGGCACGGGCCTGTCCGGCGGCCAGCGTCAGCGCCTGGCCATCGCCCGGGCCCTGCTCAAGCAGCCGCGCATCCTGATCTTCGACGAGGCCACCAGCCACCTCGACGCCGAGACCGCCGAGCAGATCGCACGGACGGTCAACGACCTCAAGGGCAAGGTGACCATCCTGTTCATCACGCACGTGGTGCCGAAGGGGCTGGGGGTGGATCGGGTGGTCCGGCTAGGCAAGAAAACGGAAGGGGCCGGGAATCGAGACGAGCAAGGGCAAACACCTCGGGTGGGGGCCCCTCGGCAGGCGATGGGAAACGCGCCCTTCCAGAGCAGTTGATGAGAAATTCAGCCAAATTGAGGGGCTCTTGAGAAAAAATGAGGGGGAAGGGTTAAGTGCGGAAGCAAATAAAAAATATGTTTGCGGGCCTGAGCAAATCAACCATAGCCCATTATGTGATTTCTATTATATTCGGCTTTATGATGGCTTTTACGGTTTTTTATCCAATAATGCAAGAAGTTCCTTATAAAAATGAATTAAACGTTGATTCGGGAGAAGTGACTTACAAAAGCGTTTCCAGGAAAGGGCGTAAGCCTGGCCTAAAAACGGAAAGTGGTACGGATTACTTTACTTGTAGAGAATTTGGTTTTTCTTATCATGATTGCATTCCTAGGAAAAAATACCAAAAAATTTCGGGAAAACCAGGAAGAATATGGTGGTACAAACAGCCAATTTTTCCGGGTTTGACCCAAAAAAAAGTGGTGTATATGGAGGTTTCTGGTAAGGAGTATGTTAACAGAGAAATGGTAAAGGAGGATAACAAAAGTACGAAAACTTGGTGGCTATGGGCTATGCCAATTATATTTGCTTTGGCTTTTTACATGATAGTAAAGGATGCAAAAAGAAGAAAATCAAAAAAATATTACGCTTTTAAGTAGCCATTTATAAAAAATTCCGGGTCTTTGCTGAGGGTTTCGTTGTTTTTTTGGTCTGGTGAGTTTCTCCCGTATGGATGCTAAATAAAGGGGTATGGGATGGCCGAGGTGAGCAAGGAGACCGTTGAGCTGGTTAATCGGGTTACGAAATGGTACAGCGCCCCCACGGGTACGGTGCCCCTCGCCGACAGCATTTCGGAGGAGGATGCCGTAGGGGCCGCCATCGGGGCGGCTGATACTTACGCCGGGATGGCGGAAATGGTGGGCAAAAAGGCTCCAGTTTTGGGAACCTTCGCTACGGCAGGCAGTTTGGCCCTTAATGCGGAGAATTTGCGCGCAGAGTATGGTGAAGGCGGCACAATAAGCCAAAGTACGTTTTACGCCACCGCCTCCGATGTGACCGGAATAATGACCGGGCTGGGAGTGGGAGCGGCTGCGACGGTTGGCTTCCCCGCAGTTGCCACCGTCGCGGCCGTAGGCACGGTGGCTTGGGGTGGACCCATTCCGTTGGACAGTCAGCAGGCCTTGAGAAGTAAACGGGCTTTGGGGGCTCCTCAGGCTTCGGT
>NZ_JBGUAW010000035.1 GCF_041821045.1 Thiohalorhabdus sp. Cl-TMA
ATCTATGGCCTGCTTCCGTTTTGCAAGCCACCGGGTTTGGAGGAGGGACGGGTTGCGCCAATCTATTCGGCCTCTTGGTGGGGCGCTCAAGGCCCCGGGCCGCGATGGAGATATCCGCACCTGCCGGCCCTGATTAATTCCACGGCTTCCAAGAGCCTTACCACTTACCAGGGTTGCGGCAGGTCGGTTCCCGTTTCCGCCATCCTTGCGGTCGCTTGCAATCGAACGGTGGAGTCGGTCCTTACAAAACGGTTTCAGGCGTTTCTTTCGTTTGGCTAAACCGATTTTCAGGCGGCTGCGGCCTCGGACCGGAAGGGGGTCCCCCTGGTGAGCACCGCCCAGGCCACGCGGGCCAGTTTGTTGGCCAAGGCCACCGCGGCCTTGTTCTTGGCGGTGCGACCCACCAGCTGCTGGACCCAGCGCCGCAGGGCGTCGTCCCCGCGGTGGGCCTGGGTCAGCACCGCCCGGGCCCCGTGGATCAGCAGGGTGCGCAGGTAGCGGTTGCCCCGTTTGCTGATCCCTAGCAGCCGTGGCTGGCCGCCGGTGGTGGCTTGCTGGGGCACCAGGCCCAGCCAGGCCGAGCAGTCGCGCCCCTTCCCGAACTGCTGGCCGTCGCCGACAGCGGCGAGGAAGGCGGTGGCCACCACCGGCCCGAAGCCCGGGATGGTCAGCAGGAGGCCAATCCGAGGATCGCGAGCGGCAAGAAACTCGAACTGTTGGGCGATCCCCTTGATCCGGTCGTCGAGGTCCTGGAGCTGGGCCCAATGCTGGACCAGCAGGTCGCGGACACCGTCCGGGAGGTCGTTTTCGGCGTCCTCCAGGATGGCCGGCAGCGCCTTGCGCAGCTTGGCGATTCGCTGGGGCACGGTGATGCCGAGCTCCAGCAGCATGGCGCGGATCCGGTTGGCGGTCTCCGTGCGCTGCTTGATCCAGCCCTGGCGGGTGCGATGCAGGAACTGGATCTCCTGCTGGGTAGCGTCCTTGATCGGCACCGCGGGCACCCTCGGCCGGGTCGCCGCCTCGGCAATCGCCTCGGCGTCGGCCACGTCGTTTTTCTGGCCCTGGGTGTAGGGCTGGACGAACTGTCCCGGCAGCAGGATCGCCTCGTGGCCCATGGCCTCCGCCTTGCGGGCCACGAAGTGGGAACCGGCGCAGGCCTCCATGGCGACCCGGCAGGGAGCCAGCTTGGCCAAGTGGCGGATCAAGCCGGTACGGGTGAACTTCTTGGCCCCCATTGGGTGGCCTTGCTCGTCCAGCCCCATGGTATGGATCGTGTTCTTGCCCAGATCAATGCCAAGCGTTGCAATACCCATTGGCCTGCTCCTTCTGATTGGGTCCGTCATTTATGGGGACAAACCCAGGTTAATAAGGAGGAAGCAGGCCATTCCATTAATTCC
>NZ_JBGUAW010000036.1 GCF_041821045.1 Thiohalorhabdus sp. Cl-TMA
TGAAAAACTCCCGATTTGGCACCCTACGGCTGTACCCACAAACCTGAAGGAGGCCTGGCGTGCGGGGCATTGAGGATCCCCAGGACAACCTGTTCAGCTACGTTTCCCTGGAAGAGCGGATTCCCGACAACCACCCGCTGCGTCCGATCCGCCGGATGGTGGACGAGGCCCTGGAATGCCTCTCCGAGCGCCTGGATGCCCTGTACGCCGATGAGGGCCGCCCTTCGATTCCGCCAGAGCGCCTGCTGCGGGCCTCCCTGCTCCAGATCCTGTACTCCGTCCGCAGCGAGAAGCTGCTGATGGAGCAGCTTCAATACAATCTGCTGTTCCGTTGGTTCGTGGGTCTGGGCATCGACGACCCAGTCTGGGACCCGTCCACCTTCTCCAAGAACCGCGATCGGCTGCTCGACGCCGAGCTGTCCCGGGAGCTGCTCCAGGCAGTGCTGGCCCCTGCCCGCGATCAGAAGCTCCTGTCCACCGAGCACTTCAGCGTCGACGGCACGCTGGTGGAGGCGTGGGCGTCCATGAAGAGCTTCCAGCCGGTGGTCTCCGACGACGAGGACGATTCGGATTCCAGCGCCGGCGGTGGCCGCAACGCGCCCCGGGACTTCCGGGGCGAGCAGCGCACCAACGACACGCACCAATCGTCCACCGACCCCGGCGCCAAGCTCTACAAGAAGGCGCCGGGCCAGGCGGCGCGGCTGGCCTATCTCGGCCACCTCACCATCGAGAACCGGAACGGCCTGGTGGTGGCCACCGAACTCACCCCAGCCGACGGCTACGCCGAGCGCGATGCAGCCATTGCCATGCTGGAGCGGATGCGCGGCCGCCACCGCATCACCGTCGCCGCCGACAAGGGCTACGACAGCCGGGATTTTGTCGAGGCCCTGCGCACCAAACTAAACGCCACGCCACACGTGGCCCAGAACGACACCAACCGCCGCTCCGCCATCGACGGCCGCACCACCCGGCATCCCGGCTATGCGGCGAGCCAGAAGGTGCGCAAGCGCGTCGAGGAGCCCTTTGGCTGGGCCAAGGCCGCCGGGCTGCTGCGTCGGCCCATGCTGCGGGGCCGGGAAACCCTGACGGGCTGGTTCAACCTCCACGCGGCGGCGTACAACCTGATCCGGTTGCGCAAGCTGCTGGCGCCGGACCCGGCCTGAGGCCGGGCCGGGGGACTCGTGTGTCGAGTCCCCCGCGCATCCCCCGGCAACGGGGCTGAAAAGCCCGGTTGCCGGGGATAAAAAGGAGAATTCGAGTCCCCTTTGACCGGTTTTTCGGCTCTCAAAGGGGAAATGGGGCCG
>NZ_JBGUAW010000037.1 GCF_041821045.1 Thiohalorhabdus sp. Cl-TMA
GGGCTGTATCTGGAACAGCTCCAGCAGTGGCGATCTGACTGCGAACGGGCTACGGAGCTGGCCGACAGCGAGCGGCACCAGAGTGGGGCTGAAGCCCGGGCCGAGCGCAAACGGGCCAAGGAGCTGGAAAAGGAGCTCAAGCGCAAGGAAGCGGCCCTGGCCGAGACGGCGGCGCTTTTGACGCTAAGAAAAAAGGCCCAGGCGATCTGGGGGGACGACGAGGACGGCTGATTTGCCCCTCGGATCGCTACCAGGCCGTTGAACTGATTGACGAGGCGCGGGCTGCGGGCGCCCGATTGGCGCCCGCCTGCAGGGCGTTGGGCCTGACGGCCCGGACCTACCAGCGCTGGACAGGCGAAGGCGCTGTGCAGGCGGACAGGCGGCCTCAGGCTGAACGGCCGACGCCGGCGCACGCCCTTACCGAGGCGGAGGTCGCTGCGGTCTTGGAAGCCTGTCACCGGCCCGGCTGGGCCGATCTGCCGCCGGCGCAGATCATTGCCCGCTTGCTGGACGAGGAAGGCCGCTACATCGCCTCCGAGGCCACTTTCTACCGAGTCCTGCGGGCGCACGGCGAGCAGCACCATCGCGGCCGGGCCAAGGCGCCGGTGCGCCAGCCCAAACCCACTACCTACCGGGCGGATGGTCCGTGCGAGGTGTGGTCCTGGGATGTGACCTGGCTGGGTGGGCCGGCCCGGGGTCTGTTTTTCTATCTGTACCTGATCCTGGACCTGTACTCCCGCAAGATCGTGGGCTGGGAGGTCCATGAGCGCGAGTCGGCGGCCCTGGGTGCGGATCTGGTGGAACGGGCCGTTCTGGCGGAAGGCTGCATCAATCAGCCCCTGGTGCTGCACTCGGACAACGGGTCGCCGATGAAGGGCGCCACCATGCTGGAGACTCTGCGACGGCTGGAAGTGGAGCCCTCCTTCAGCCGCCCGCGGGTGTCCAACGACAACGCCTACTCCGAGGCCGTCTTCCGCACGTGCAAATACGTGCCGGACTACCCCACCGAGGGATTCGGGAGTCTGGAAGCGGCTCGGGCATGGGTCCATGGCTTTGTCCGCTGGTACAACGAGGAAAATCGGCACAGCCGAATCCGTTACGTTACGCCGCAGCAGCGGCATAGCGGCGAGGATACGGCCATCCTGGCCGAGCGCCAGGCCATCTACGAGGAAGCCAGGGCCGCCAACCCGGGGCGCTGGCGCGGGCGGACCCGCGATTGGACACCGGCCGGATCGGTTTGGCTGAACCCCGAGCGAGCCTTTCGCTCGGATACGGAGGAAGCCGCAGCGTGAGTCC
>NZ_JBGUAW010000038.1 GCF_041821045.1 Thiohalorhabdus sp. Cl-TMA
TGAAGTGGACCCCAAAAACTGGACAGGGGTAGAAGTAAACGGCTGAGGGGGTATGCTCAGGCTCAGAAAGGAGCCTCAACCGTGTCCCGAGCCAAAGGCAAGCGCCTCAGCCCCGAATTCAAGGCCCGCGTCGCTCTGGAAGCCGCCAAGGGCGCTAAGACGACCAGCGAGATCGCCAGCGAGTACCAGGTGCATCCGGCCCAAATCAGCCAGTGGAAGCGCCAGCTGCTCGACAGCCTGCCCGAGTTGTTCGAGGCTAAGCGTGCCAGCAAGGCGCCCACGGCCGAGGAGCTGACCGCGCCTCTGTATGAGGAGATCGGCCGCCTCAAGATCGAGGTGGACTTTCTCGAAAAAAAATCCAAGCAGATCAAGGGGTAGGCCGATGGCAAATCGAACCGGCCCATCCCCAGCTCTCGATCCAGCGCCAATGCGCCCTGCTTGGTCTGCCCCGGTCCACCTACTATTACCAGCCGGCCGGGGAGAGCGCCGAGAACTTGGCGCTGATGCGGCTCATCGACCGACAGTACCTGGAGACGCCGTTCTACGGCAGTCGCCAGATGACGGCCTGGTTGCGGCGCCAGGGGTACGCCGTCAACCGCAAGCGGGTCCAGCGGCTGATGGGCCTCATGGGCCTGCAAGCCACGGTGCCTGGGCCGCATACCAGCCGACCGCAGCCGCAGAATCCGGTCTACCCCTATCTGCTGCGGGAGCTGGCGCTGACGAACAGCAACCTGGTGTGGTGCGCGGACATCACCTACATCCCCATGCCAAGGGGCTTTCTGTACCTGGTGGCCGTGCTCGACTGGTACAGCCGCTTTGTGCTGGCCTGGCGGCTCTCCAACACGATGGACGCGCTGTTCTGCCTCGAGGCCCTGGAGATGGCCCTTGGCCGGGGCGAACCGGTGATCTTCAATACCGACCAGGGCGCCCAGTTCACCAGCCAGGAATGGGTAGCTCAGCTACAGAACCGCGGTATCCTCGTCAGCATGGACGGGCGTGGCCGGGCCCTGGACAACGTCTTCGTCGAGCGTCTATGGCGCACCGTGAAGTACGAGGACATCTACCTTCGGGATTACCAGACCGTGCCTGACCTGGAGAGTGGACTGGCCGACTATTTCCAGTTCTACAACGAGGAGCGTCCGCACAGCGCCCTTGATCATCAAACCCCGGCTGAGGTCCACTGGACCACCCAGCCGGAAACCGAAGCCTGAGGAGCCCCCAAAGCCCGTTTACTTCTCAAGGCCTGCTGACTGTCCAACGGAATGGGTCCACCCCA
>NZ_JBGUAW010000039.1 GCF_041821045.1 Thiohalorhabdus sp. Cl-TMA
GTGATCGCCGTGGCGCTGTTCATGTTCATGGTCTTCAGCTCGGTAATGACCTGGGTCCGGCAGTACCTGATCATCCATACCGGAAACCGCATCGACGCAGTCCTGGGCAGCCGGGTATTCGCGCACCTGTTCGAGCTGCCCCTGCGCTACTTCGAGCAGCGCTCCACCGGCACCCTGGTGGCCCGGGTGGAGGGCCTGCAGACCATCCGGGAATTCCTCACCGGAGCCGCCGTTTCGCTGTTCCTGGACCTGCCCTTCCTGGTGGTCTTCCTGGGGGTGATGGTCTATTACTCTCTGGCTCTTACCCTGATCGCGGCGAGCATCCTGGCGCTCATCGCCATCATCAGCCTGGCCATCACCCCCATCCTGCGCAAACGGCTCAACCGGCAGTTCCTCCTCGGCGCCCGTAACCAGGCCTTCGTCACCGAGTACATCTCCGGCGCGGAGACCGTGAAATCCCTGCAGATGGAGCCGCAGCTCAACCGGCGCTACGGGGACTACCTCTCCTCCTATCTGGACGCCACGCTGCACGCCCGCACCCTGGGCAACACCTACAACGTCATTGCCAATGGGTTGGAGCAGCTCATGACCCTGGGAGTGCTGTGCATCGGCGCCTACACCGTCATGCAGCGCCCGGATTTCACCGTGGGCATGCTGGTGGCCTTCAATATGTTCGCCAGCCGCCTGTCCCAGCCGGTGCTGAGGCTGGTGGGCCTGTGGCAGGAGTTCCAGCAGGCGGACATTGCCGTCAAGCGCCTTGGCGATATCATGGACGCCCCCGCCGAGCCCTACCGGGCGGTGCCCGCCCGCGCCCAGGGGCATAGCGGGGCGATCCAAATGGAGGGGGTGGCCTTTCGCTACGGCGAGGACCAGCCCCTGCTCTATGAAGACCTGGACATGGAGATCCCCGCCGGGACCTGTGTGTCGGTGATGGGCCCCTCGGGAACGGGCAAGAGCACCCTGGCCAAGCTCCTGCTCGGCTTCTACCGCCCCCGCGCCGGCCGCATCCGCATCGACGGCCACGACATCCGCCATCTGGCCGCCAACGAGCTGCGTACCCTGTTCGGGGTGGTGCCGCAGGAGACGGAGCTGTTCTCCGGCACCGTCTACGAAAACCTGACCGCCGGCAACCCGAGCGC
>NZ_JBGUAW010000040.1 GCF_041821045.1 Thiohalorhabdus sp. Cl-TMA
ACCATCTTCCCGACCCGGGACGGCGAGTGGGTGGCCTGGACGCCGGAGGGGTTTTTCGACGCCAGCGAGCACGGCGCCCAGTACATCGGCTACCACCTGAACCGCGGCCCGGATAAGGCGGCGGACTTCGTGGGGGTGGATCAGCTCTACGACGCCTTCTACCGCCCGGACCTGGTGGCCAAGAAGCTGGCGGGCCAGGACATCAGCGCCCAGGCGGAGCGCATCGACGTGGCCGCGCTGCTCAGCGGCGGGCTGCCGCCGGAGGTGGCGATCCTGGCCCCCGAGTCCGGGCAAGGGGACGCCCGGGACGTCACCCTGCGCTACGAGGTCTGCGACCGGGGCGGCGGCATCGGCCGCACCGTGCTGTACCTGAACGGCCGGGCGGTGGGCGTCACCGAGGGGACCCGCGCGCTGAAGCGGGTCAAGGCGGAAGGTCCGGAGCAGGGGGCCTGCTACACCCGGGAGCGCCCCATCTCCCTGCAGCCCGGTGCCAACCGCATCGAGCTGGCGGCGGCCACCGAGGCCGGCGGGGTCACCTCCGAGCGGGCCGGCATCACCGTGGACTGGCAAGGGGCGCAGCAGGAGCCGGACCTGCACATCCTGGCGGTGGCAGTAAATAAGTACCGCGACGGCGACTTGCGCCTGGAGCACGCCACCGGCGACGCCCGGGCCCTGATCGAGCAGCTCCGGGCCCGGGGGCAGGGGCTCTTCCGGGACATCCACGTCCACACCCTGTTCGACGCCGCCGTGGACCGCGCCGGCATCGCCGAGACCTTCGACGAGGTGGGCGCGCAGGTAAACCCCGAGGACGTGTTCGTGTTCTTCCTCGCCGGCCACGGCGTCACCAACCGCCAGGACGGCGACTACTACTTCCTGCCGGCGGACTTCCGCTACACCTCCCAATCGGCCGTGGCCGAGCAGGGCCTGTCCAAGGGCTTCTTCCAGGAGAGCCTGGCGCGGGTGCCGGCGGGCAAGGCGCTGGTGCTGCTGGACACCTGCCAGAGCGGCGCCTTCGCC
>NZ_JBGUAW010000041.1 GCF_041821045.1 Thiohalorhabdus sp. Cl-TMA
TAGGGCCTGTTAACGCTTAATAAGGCCTCGATAATCAGGGCGAAGTGGATGAAGAAGGTGAACACCACATCCAGCTTGTCGAAGCGGGCGAAGATGCGGCGGAAGCCTTTCAGGCGGCGAAACAAGCGCTCCACCTCGTTGCGCTTTTTATACAACGTCCGGTCGAAGGACCAAGGGGCGCGGCGGTTGGCTTTGGGCGGGACCACAGGCGTCATCCCCAGGTCCATAACCAGCTGCCGGGTTTCGTCCCCTTCATAGGCCTTGTCCATGATCAGGTACTCGGCCTCAAGGCGGTGTTCGCTCAGCAGTTCGCGGCCTTCGGGGGCATCACCAGCCTGGCCCGGCGACAGGGCGAAGGTCACGGCGTATCGGGCATCCGCGGCAACCAGATGAAGCTTGGTGGTCCACCCTCCGCGGGACTTGCCGATGGCTTGAGGGCCGTTTTTTTTAACGCACCGGTGCCATCGGGATGGACCGGGATCAAGGTGGAGTCCAGCGATACCGCCTCGACCCGCACACGGATGATCTGCTGGCGCTGCAGCTCGGCGAAGACGTGGTCCAGAACCCCACTTTTGGCCCAGCGATTCATCCGGGTATAGATGGTATGCCAGTTCCCGAACCGTTTGGGCAGGCCGCGCCACTTACACCCGTGCTCCGCCACATACAAAATGGCGTTGAGCACATCGAGGTTGGAAAGTTTCACATTCCCGCGTTGGCGAGGGAACAGGTCTTCAATCTGTTCGTACTGTGCTTGGGTGATTTCCATTAGCACAGTATATCAAATAGCGTTAACAGGCCCTAG
>NZ_JBGUAW010000042.1 GCF_041821045.1 Thiohalorhabdus sp. Cl-TMA
GAGTACGCCGACGGCTTCGGCTACGACATCCGGGCCATGCCGCGGCGCAACGCCATGTTCACCTCCTCCTTCACCGGGTGGAGCAACTACATGATGGACCTCCGCAAGCTCCTCAAGGACAAGGAGGCCATGAAGGAGTTCGGCAACCAGGTCACCGTCTGGGACCTGCACGCCCGCGAGCCGGAGAAGGTGCTGGACGTGCCGGGGGCGCCCCTGGAGCTGCGGCCGGCGCTGAACGCCGACCACGACTGGATGTTCACCTCCACGGCGCTCACCTCCAAGCTGTGGCTCATCTTCCTGGACGACAACAACGAGTGGCAGGCGGAGGCCGTCGGCAACATCGGCGATCCCAAGGACATCCCGCTGCCGGTGGACATCGCCATCGCCGAGAACGACACCCGGCTGTGGGTGGACACCTTCGGCGACGGCCACACCCGGCTCTACGACATCACCGACCCCCACAACCCCGAGCTGGTCTACAAGAAGAAGATCGGCGAGCAGGTGAACATGGTCTCGCCGAGCTGGGACGGCAATCGGGTATACTTCACCACCTCGCTGCTTTCCAAGTGGGATAAGGAGGGCCGCAAGAACGACCAGTTCTTCAAGGCCTACCACTGGACCGGCGAGAAGCTGGCGCACCAGTTCACCATCGACTTCCGCGAGCAGCAGCTGGGCCGCGCCCACCTCATGCGCTTCGGCGACGAGGCCCTCTACGCCCGGCAGGACGGCGGCGATCGGACCCCCGTGGCCAGCCGCTGCGACCTGCCCGGCCAGCCCGGC
>NZ_JBGUAW010000043.1 GCF_041821045.1 Thiohalorhabdus sp. Cl-TMA
GGTGGGTAAGCCGGAACGGCGCCCGCCGGACCAGATTGCTCACGAAGGAGCGTGCCGTCGCCGCTTTGCGGTCGTCCCGGATCTCGAAGTAGACCCACTTGCTAGCCCGGTCGATGGCTACAAATAGATAGCACCGTTCGGATTCCTCGGGCAGCTGGGGAAGATACTTGATGTCGACGTGGACAAAGCCCGGCTCATAGTCCTTGAAGGTCTTGCGGCGCTTGGTGGTTTCCTCCGATTCCCCAAGCTGCTGGAGCCGCAGCCCCTTCAGGTCATTGACTTGGTTGCGCTTCAGGCAGCGCAGCAGGGCCGCCCGGGACAGGCTCGAGTCCAGGAAGTCCCGGCCCACTCGGAGCAGGTCATCTACGGGCAGCAGGAACAGCTCCCGCAGCTCCACGAGGATGGCCTCGGTCTCCGGGGCCATGGTTGTCGGAATCCGGTGCGGCATATGGGAGCCGTCTTCCACTGTCTGGCGCCGCTTCCATTTGCGGACCGTGGTTTCGGACAGGCCAAGCTCCCGGGCCAGCTGGGTGGTGCCCTTGTCGGATTCCTGGATGTAGCGCCGAATCCGAGGCGTGGTGGTGGCGTTGTCATGGAGGGACGTGCTCAAGCCTCAAACTCCTCCAGTAGGTATTCAATCACCGACCGCGCCTCAAAATACATCAGGCTCCGGGGAGGGAGACAATCACCCGAGTCCTTACA
>NZ_JBGUAW010000044.1 GCF_041821045.1 Thiohalorhabdus sp. Cl-TMA
CGGAGTCGGCGAGCACCAGTGCGGCCTCGGTGAGCCCGGGCAGGTCGCCGCTCAGGATGCCGTGGGTGGCGAAGTGGACAAGACTGGGGTTTTGGCTTAGGGCTTTCCGCACGGCGGGCTCGGTGGCCTGCTCGCCGCTGATCCGCTCGGCGCGGTAGTCGGGCAGCGCCGCCTCGACGGCGGCGGCCTCCGCCATCGTCTCCGGCAGCGGCGTGAAGTAGCCGCCGGCGTTGGCGGCCCGCAGGTCCCGGGTGTCACTGGTTTGCGGGGTCTCCGCCTGAGCCACCTGCGTCTCGAAGGCGGGGTCGGCGACGATCAGGGCCCGCTGACCGGCGCCCCCTTCGTTAGCCGTATCGGTTCCGGCCAGGGTGGGCAGGTAGTGGACGCGGTGGCTGGCCACCAGCGGCGTGCCGTCCAGGTGCAGGGCCTCCAGCGGCACCAGACTCACCAGCCCGTCGGTGACCGCGCCCAGGCTTTGGTAGTCCGCCAGCCGCTCGGCCGCATCGCCGAGCAGGGCTTCCAGCAGCTGTTGCCGGCCCTCGCCGGCCTTCCCTTCCACCAGTTGCCGCCGGGCCTGGCGCGCCAG
>NZ_JBGUAW010000045.1 GCF_041821045.1 Thiohalorhabdus sp. Cl-TMA
GCGTCTGAATACATAGGGCGCGGCGGTCAACCCGGCGAACTGAAATATCTAAGTAGCCGGAGGAAGAGAAAGCAAAAGCGATTCCCTCAGTAGCGACGAGCGAACGGGGACTAGGCCAAACCAGTCGGCTTGCCGGCTGGGGTTGTGGGACTGCTAAGTGGACCGGAATCGGTAGACGAAGCCGTTGGAAAGCGGCGGCACAGCGGGTGACACCCCCGTAGTCGAAACCGTGCACGGCCGGGCAGGATCCCGAGTAGCGCGGTACACGTGGAATACCGTGTGAATCTGGGTGGACCATCACCCAAGCCTAAATACTCGCCTCCGACCGATAGCGAACCAGTACCGTGAGGGAAAGGTGAAAAGCACCCCGGAGAGGGGAGTGAAATAGAACCTGAAACCGTGCGCCTACAAGCAGTGGGAGCAGGATTCGTCCTGTGACCGCGTACCTTTTGCATAATGGGTCAGCGAGTGATCCTCTGTGGCAAGCTTAAGCCTCAAGGCGAAGGCGTAGGGAAACCGAGTCTTAA